>NZ_JBNGOY010000017.1:0-105444 GCF_050589805.1 Carboxylicivirga fragile
CGAGATAGTTCACCTCAACTCTTCTGGTTTTCAGAAATTAATCTAAAATTTAAGAATAATATTAGAATTGCTAATCTAATAGCGTAGTCGAGATGAAATTTTATTAATGCTGATTATCAACTAATAATCACTTCGACTTCGCTCAGTGAACGGATGCTTTCAGCGTTTTTGGACACCCTCTTTAAATAATGCTTTATTTATAACTATTTTCTGAATAAACTAGCTACCCAGAGAATTACGATAGCTCCGATTAACGCGGTTACCAATTGCCCGATTAATCCTCCCCAACTTATTCCTAATACACCTAGTAGCCATCCGCCAATGAAGGCACCTGCAATACCAAGAAGAATATTAATGAGGATGCCAAAGCCAGCACCTTTCATGATTTTGCCAGCTAAAAAGCCAGCTACTAATCCAATTAAGATAATGTAAAGTAATTCCATGTCTATGAATTTTAGTACAATACAAAATACAGATATTCACGCAACTCTCCAAATGCCCTAAATGCCTTGTTTGTTGTTAGTGAATTCAGAAATGATGTCTGTTCTTAAATCTTGAAATAATTTATGAACTTTCTCCATTCGCTCAATAGTTATTTTAGTCAAATACTCGCTTGCTTTTTCCGGACTTTCTTTTAATAATTCTTGCGCTTTTTTATCGATCTCATCCTGTTCGCTGAAAAATTCAGCTTCCATTGGATCACGTTTTTCGTGCAATACCTTAACAGCGTCTTGCCAGCGCAGGTACATTAGGTTATCAACAAAATCAACACACCACCTGATGCTGTTTTCTTGAAAATAGGCTGGATCATATACTTTGTAACATTCGGCAACATCTGTTACTCCTGTGTATATTGGTACATAAGCACTCGTGTAAGCATTATCAACAAAGAACCAATATATACCACCAACCTCGTTAGGAAGCCAGCCTCTAAGTTGGGTAATCATACCATATTCACCGCGTGCACGGGCCACATTCCTACGACGATTAATGTTTAATACCTTGCGCATCTCCTCAGTTGGGAATGGTGTTGCAAAGGCACTCTTAACAATTTCGCCATCCTTGCTAGGATAAAACCAGGCGGGTGCATTTTCCTTGTCGTAAATTGTTCCTGTGAAGGTTGAGCGCTGAAAGGCCATGATATCCTGTACTGACATCTTTTTTTCTGGTTTAACCGAAAAAGGGTAAAGCGATAGGGGCTCAACAAACTGTGTGTACTGATTATCGCCATCCCATGGTGAAGTGGTAAAACGATCAGGCCAGTTGGCGTAGTTGGGTGCGTACATGGCATAAAACTGCCAAAAGCGTGAAGTTGCCCATTCGCGTGGTATAGGTGCATAAGCCTCTTGCCAGATAAATGGCTTTCCCGATTTCGGATTGTACCATCCACGATCTATTGCCTCTTGTTTGTAGTTAGATGAAGCTCTATAGTTTGCTTTGTCCTTTAGATTAATTTGTTTAATAACACTCCAGTTAGGAATAATCATAACATGATCATCAGGCACGCGTTGAGCTGCCCAAATGCAACCTGGTTTTTTGCTTTCAGGCTTCCATTCATTTCCAACACTGAATACTTCAAGTACCCAAATTTCATTCACATCGGCGATGACTAAGGATTCGCTTTCGTCAACACATGAAGGTAAAAAACCATAGGTTTCGAGTAATTCAGTAATGAGTTTTAAAGCTTGCTCAGCAGTTGTGCAGCGTTGTAAAGCAAAGGCCTGAGCCTGCTCAATCGTCATTATTTGTTTGCAAATGCTACGATCCACCTTTAACTCGTCGCGCTGACTAAGTGTACTTTCGCCAATGGCTAATTGATTGGCATTTACCTGAGGGTAGGCCGTTTGAAAGTAGCTATTGGTTTGTTCAATTTGCGGGATGTTTCCTATAACCTTACCATAATCTCCCAGGGGGCGACCAGATTCAATCATACCCCAAAATACAGGCGCCTTGTCACCTTTTTTAAAGGATTGACCTGGAACAAAATTAATGCGACAATCGGGGCCTGCATCCGTGTGCGATACTATAACCGAACCATCGGTCGAAGCTTTTTTACCAACAGCAATTACGGTACAAGCATTACTGTTCCAATTAAATATTAATAGTGTGAATAATGAAACTAATATTGTTTTCATAATCTGTGTTTTTAACGTTTTATCTAAAAATAAAGCCATCTTTTAATGGATCACTAGGGTCGAACCAAAACTCGTTTTTGCCGCTTAAGGCAGCCGTACCGCTTACTTGTGGAATAACAGCATCATGAGGGCCATAGGTGCAGGTTTCACTCACCATCACGTCCATGCATGTACCTAAAATACTTTCTATTCGAATTTCTTCACCCAGCGCCAGTTCGCCTTTTGCATAATGTAGAGCTGCTCTGGCACTCACGCCTGAGCCTGTTGATGAGCGATCTACTTCACCTTCGGCAAAAATGCAAACATTCCTACTGTGATGCTTTGGATTATGGGCTTTGCCTGAAAAGATAGTACCATAGAGAAAACTCAAATCCGGTTCGAAAGGATGTGTGATTGGGTATTTATCCATGACGGCATATTTTATTTTTCGACCCCAATCAATCAACTGGTTGTAGTCTTTTTCTTCCATGCCAAGGCCTAGCTTATCCGCATCAACAAAGGCATAAAAAGCACCGCCATAAGCTACATCAAAATTGACTTCACCAATGCCATCAACATAAATACTTTCGTCTTGATGTAAGAGAAATGAAGGCACATTCAAAAAGGAAACTTTCTCAACAAGGCCATCTTTAATAAATGCTTTAGAACGAATCAACCCTGGAGGTGCATCAATTACCAGCGATGGTTCATTACTTGATTTTTCAATCATTCCCGTATCAAAAACAAGTTTTGTCAAGGCAATTATGGCATGGCCACACATGGTGCTGTAGCCTTCGTTATGTAGGAAAAATGTGCCAAAATCAGCATCTTTTGTAATTGGCTCTGTAATGAGTGCACCGTACATATCGGCGTGGCCACGTGGTTCAAACATGGTACCGGTTCGGATATGATCGAGCTGATCTCTAAAATAGCGGCGTTTTTCCAGGATGGTATTTCCTTTTACTTCTGGTAGTCCACCGTAAAGTACACGAAGAGGTTCGCCTCCTGTATGTAAATCAACGGTTTTTATTTTTAACCAGTTGCTTGGTGGTTGCCACTCCCATTTATTAAGTTGTATCATTGTATCTACTTAAAAATCAACTATTGTACCTATCTTATTTTGGCAAGCACTTTCATAAACAAGCTTAGCCGCAAAAAGGTCAAAAATGCCTAGACCAACTGTTTTAAATAGGCGCGTTTCTTTAAAACCAAGTTCGCTGGGGTCAGTTATTAGGTCTGAGATATGCTTAATGCAGTTATCTCTTAGCCATTTGTTTTCAATGGCTTGTATGATGTCACCGCTTTCTGTTTTTCCATGTTCCGCATCAATCCAGATGGTGTCGATTAAGCGGAAAAGGGCTTCGGGTAATTCCTGCATATCGGGTTTGTATGAGCCAACGCCAATAAAGGTTTTACCAAGTAGTAAGTCTTCCAAATTCGGAATAACCGGAATAGGTGAAGTGGTAGCCGTAGCTATCACTTCACTATTTATAATTACTTGCTGGGCATCTTCGCAGGGTGCCACTTCCACATCAGGACAATGCTCGGCCATGAATTTCATGAATTCATTGATATTGGCATGCGAAGGGTCAAACACATAAACACGTTGTATGTCACGCTCGTGACTAGCCAACCAGGCAATGTGTCGGCCTTGTATGCCTGCGCCAATAATGCCCAAAAACTGAACAGTAGGATCGGACAAGTGACGCAAGCCAACGCATGCAACTGCAGCGGTACGCATGGCAGTGATTTTAGCTCCATTCATTACCGCTACTGTTTCGCCATTCGAACCATCATTCAATACCAAAGTACCATTAATTGCTGGCATTTTGTGCTGAATATTATTTGGGAAAACAGAAACCAGTTTAGTTGAATATAAATCTGGCCCTATGGATGGCATTAAAAGCAAGGTGTTATCATTAATATCAACATGCATTCTGTCAGGCGTGAAGTAATCTTCATCCTGAACTGTTCTTAATGCTACTTCCATGGCATCAATCCAATGATGTGGCGATGCTGCTTTTTCAATCTGGTTCGACGATAATATGCGCATTACTCTTGGTTTTTAGAAGGCTTTTAAGCGTTCGTTTTCAACATCTTCAATTGACTTAGGTAGTTCTTTACCCAGTAAACGATAGCCATTCTCAGTAATCAAGAAATCTTCTTCGTTACGGCAACCACCAAAATCTTTATATTCTTCTAATTTAGTGAAGTTAAGGTGTTTTTGAAAACGTTTGTCATTTTTCCATAAATCAATCAATTGGGGAATGAAGTAGATACCCGGCTCAATGGTCAGTACGAATCCCGGCTCAAGTTTACGTCCCAAGCGCAAGGACTTTAATCCAAACTGCGTGCTTTTAGCTTCATTATCGTAGCCTACGTGCTGTTCGCCAAGGTCTTCCATGTCATGCACATCAAGTCCCATCATATGACCTAAACCACAAGGGAAGAATATGGCATGCGCCCCTTCAGCAATTGCTTCGTCAATATCACCTTTTACAAAATCAAGGTCTTTCATTCCGCGCATAATTTCGCGAGCCGATTCAAAGTATACCTCTTTAAAGGCAACTCCAGGTTTAAGCATTTCGATAGCGCGGTTGTGCGAGTTAAGAGCTACTTGGTAAATCTCTTTTTGTCTGCTTGTAAATTGCTTTCCAACAGGAAAGGTGCTTGACATATCGCCGGCGTAACCCATTGACGTTTCAGCTCCTGCATCTAAAAGAAATAACTGGCCATCTTTTAAAGTATTGCCGTGGTAATGGTTGTGCAATGTCTGGCCGTTAATTGTGGCAATTACAGGGAAGGAAATATAACCGTTTTGGGCAATGGCAATGCGTTCAACTTCAGCAGCAACTTCTGCCTCTGTCATACCAGGGCGAGCCATGCGCATAGCTGCCAAATGCATCTCAACCGTTGTGTTTACGGCCTTTTCAATTTCAACAATCTCCTCGTCTGATTTATAGTTACGTTGTTTGATGACTGCTTTAACTAATTCTAGCGAAGATTTTTGTTTTACTTCATTTGGTAAAATACCTAACCATTCAAATAGTTTGATCTTACTCTCGCCACGATAGACAGGCAAGAAATGGATTGGTCGACCTTGGCGTTGTGCCTCTGACAGATCTAGCGATAGTTGAACAATACTAGCCGTGTTTTTCACCCCGCAACTTTCACCCCGTTGTTTAATGTTTGGCTGGTTACCCATCCAAACAATGCTATCGATTGTATAATCATCACCATAAATAGTTTCTTCACCCGATTCAACATCAATAGCACCAACTAATTCAGGATGACTAATGCCGAAGAAGTAAAGGAAAGAACTATCCTGGCGGTACTTAAAAGTGTTATCGGCATAATTCATTGGGCTTTCATCGTTTCCTATGAAAATTACGATTCCCTTGTCGACATCTTTGGCCAGTTGCTGGCGTCTTTTTATATATGTTTCTTTTTTAAACATGGTAATTGGTTTTTAGAGATTTATATTATTTGATTTTGTATTGTGCCGGAGGATTAATTCCATGTAAGTGTTTCACAAAAAAGTCCCAACGCTTGCGTATTAGGTATTTGTCGTAATAAACCTGACCATGATCTTTATTAGGAATTAGAATTATTTCAAAATCCTTATTGGCCTTAATAAGTTCGGCTGCAAAACGGGTAGAGGCTGTTGGGTTTACATTCTGATCTAAGTCGCCATGTAGTAAAAGTAATTTACCCTCCAATTTATGTGCCTGATAATAGTTTGATTGCTCGTTGTAATGTTCCTTAACCGGGTAGCCCATGTACAACTCCGGCCACCAGGCTTTTGCTGAGCGGTGATCGTGATTACCTGCGGTTGCAACACCAACTTTGTACCAATGTGGATAAGCTAATAATGCTCTGGCCGCATCATATCCACCTGCCGAATGACCAAAAATACCTACTCGTGTGGTGTCCATCCAAGTATATTTCTTAGCCAAAGCTTTCATGGCAAGTATTTTGTCTGGCCCACCAATGTCGCCAAGGTTTTTATACGAAACATCGTGGAACGATTTTGAACGAAAGGCCGAACCCATTCCATCAATATTAACCAGTACAAAACCAAGCTGTGTTAAAGGTGTATCATCGTTATTTAATCCACGATAAAAAGTTTTTGGTGCGCGAATTGTTTGCGGGCCACTATAGGTGCCTTCAATAATTGGGTACGATTTATTAGGATCTAAATTGTAGGGTTTAAACACTACACCATATATATCGGTAACACCATCGCGCCCTTTGCATACGAAGGCTTCAGGTTTTTGCCAGCCCATTGCTAGCAGGTCTTTGATGTCGCCATTTTCTAGTGCTGATAATGCTTTACCATCGCTTAAGCGTCGTAGAACCGCCTTGTTTGGCTCTTCAATGGTTGAATAGTTATCAACAAAGAATTTGTTATCGGGTGATAATTTAACGGTGTGAAATGCTTTTTCAGGCGTTAAGAGTTTCAATTGTTTCCCATTGAAATTGACTACATAAAGCATAGGATAATAAGGATCGCAATCTTCTTTACCACTGGCTGTGAAATATATTTTCTTGTTTTTACTATCAACGTGTTCGATGCTTCTAATCACATAGTTGCCCTTGGTTACTTGTTTAACTAGCTGGCCATCTTTTAAGCTATGACGGTAAATGTGGTTATAATTATCTTGTTCTGATAACCATAAGAATTCATTCTCTGAATCAAGTAGAATGAAATCTCCATTTTGTGGGTCAACATAAGTTGCAGCTTCCTCATTAAAAATTGGTTTGCTGCTTGCATTAGCAGGATCTATATGTAATATTTCGCATGATTGGTAACCGCGTTTATATCTTAAATGATAGGCACTTTTACTATCCTTGGTCCATTTAAACCCATAGGATAAAAATGGAGCAGATGGCGAGATATCCAATTGTTTAACGCTATTGTTTTGTGTGTCAATAATAACATATTCCACTGTAGCTGTGATTGAATCGCCAGCCAAGGGACGTTCATAAGAATATACCTCAGAACGGTCGCCGGTTTCGGGTAATGTTTTATACAAATACAAATTTCGTGCTTGACGACGATCATATTTTCCAACAATCACATAACGGCCATCGGGGCTCCAATCAAAATCGGTGTTTAAATCATGATCAGCTTCACTTTCAATATTTAGAGTGGAGTACCACGATGGTGAAACACCGTAGCCGTATGCTTTGTTACCATCTTTGGTTATTTGTGTTTCACCATTGCTATTACTAAGCCATAAGTTGTAGTCTTTTACAAAAATAGTATGTTGCTTATTAGGTGATTTACTACTTAAGGGTAGACCTTTACTTTTTTCTTCAAGCTTGCTTAGGGTATTTGCCTTAATATCAAATTTTAAATGGAAGGTGTCGGCCTTAAACTGCAGAACATTGAGGCTATCGATGTACTTTACTTGTTTAAGTGGTAAAGCATACGGTTTAACTTCTTTATCTAATTTTTTACTAAGCTGTTGAGCCAATTGGTATTGACTAAATAATGAGTCGCGTTGAAATTTAACTAGGTCATATTTAATGTATTCTGTTCCTTTGCGCGAATTAGTCGTGTACCAAACTGATGAAGTATTTTTACCCCAGTTTGCCACTACCCATGAATTGTAGTAATGCTTACTTAGGTTAGAAGAGATAAAGGCTTCGGCGCGTTGATAATCTTCTTCGGTAACTTGGGCTTTAAGCATGCTTAAACTTAATAATCCCAATAAAAAGATAATGTTAGTTTTCATTTTCATGAATTGTTTTTGTTCGATAATTAATCTGGTTGCTTCTCGATCGCTTATTTAAAAACAATTGAGAATTAAGGTTATGCTTCTTGATGAATGTACAATTTATGCACATTTTAATCAAATAACGATTGTATGTTATTCGGATTTGCACCTATTTAGTGCCTACCATAGAACGTTTGAAAGTAAAACGGGGAGTATCAATAAATCCAACACTCAAAAAGACCCATGCCATATCGGCCATAGAGATTGTTGTGGATAATGTAATGACATGAGCTAGTAGTGGAAGTAGTTCCACAACTTGAATAAAACCTGGTTTTATTTGTTACAATTGAGCTCATCAAATCTTTTTAACTGCTGCAAGTTAAAAAAATATTAAATTGTTCGATGTTTAAAGCGTAAAAAAGTAAAGGTTAGTCCTAATTGTATGATTTTTGGCAGTGTTTAAGCCATGTTTTGCCAAAAAAAAACCAGCAACATTTGTTGCTGGCTCTATCTTTTGAATCGTGTTAAGTTTAAAATACGTATCTCAAACCAAAGGAAATTCCAAAATTAAAATCATTATATGTATTACCTATTCCAAACATAGGTCTGGTATCAACACTTAGATTTAAAGGGATTTCTTCAAAGTTATATTCAACACCCACTTGACCACCAAGACCAAGGTAAACACCTGAAGAACGATCTCCGTCTTTACCACTCTTGTACGACCATGAGCCAATTTGAGCTCCTGGTCCAGCATACCAATTAAATCCACCTTCAATATTCCACACCCAATGGTAAATACCAGCTAGGTTA
This sequence comes from Carboxylicivirga fragile, assembly GCF_050589805.1. Taxonomy (NCBI): domain Bacteria; kingdom Pseudomonadati; phylum Bacteroidota; class Bacteroidia; order Marinilabiliales; family Marinilabiliaceae; genus Carboxylicivirga; species Carboxylicivirga fragile. Next base: position 8,651 of record NZ_JBNGOY010000017.1, read on the forward strand.
AAACCAGATCCATTTGAATATGAGCTCAAACCTAAATCCGCTTCTAATCGGTTTGTATTTGATAATCCTCTTTGATACGAAACCTCAGCTCCAAAATAGTTACCACCACCAAGACGTAGTCCTAATGCATGTTCGTTGGTTTGAGCTATTGCTCCAATGCTTAGCATTGCACAGAATAATACGATTAATTGTTTTTTCATCTTTTAATTAATTGCTTTTGGAAATAAATGGAACATTTGATTATTAGTTTTTAATCAGGTAAAATAACCTATCTAATAAAATAAAGGGCCATTAAATTTTTACTCAAGATCTGTAAGTTAAAACACACTTCCTGAGTAATTGTTTATGGTGCAAAAGTAAGTATTTTGATATTATAGTGGCAACCTGAAGTTAAATATTGTACCATTATTTTTGTTTGATTCTACCCAAATTTGTCCCTTATGTTCTTCAATTGCAATTTTACAGAAACTTAAACCTAAACCGGTAGAATTAGATATACCTGATTTTTGGGCATCAAGCTGTTTGTATAAATCAAAAACAGAATCATGTTGTTCTTCAGGAATGCCGTTGCCTTGATCGCTAATCGAGAGGATGATGGTGTTTTTATCTGGTTTGCCACTGATGGTTATCTCGCCATTAGTGGGACTGTATTTTATGGCATTTGTCAATAAATTAATATAAACTCGCTTAATGATTTCAGGATCGAGATTAATCGTAATGGCTTCCGTATTATTAATGATTTTAATATTGTTGTCTTTGTTGAGTAAGAATCGTACTTCTTCTATTGCCTCGTCAGTATGTTCCTTTATGTTGACTTTTCTGTAAAATAACTGAAGCGAACTATTTTCATATTTTCGAACGTCAAGTATGTTCTCAACCATGTATAACATTTGCCTGCTTGCACTGTGTATGTGTTCGAGGAACAATGCATCGTTGAGGGAAGATAGGCCTATGATTGAGTTTAACGGATTTTTTAAATCGTGAACAATCATACTGATCAGTGATTCTTTGAATCGCTCTAACTGCTGATTTTTCGTTAAGGTTTTCTTTAACTCATCACGCTGTTTAATTAATTCATTCTTTTTGTGTTCAAGGTCGATGGTTTTCTCTGATACAGTTTTCTCAAGCAGAATTTTGTTTTGCTTGTATTTGTTAAGTCTCATTCTGTACTGAACAACAACTGTAATTAATACGAAAAGCCCTAAGCCAATAAAGAACCATTTTGTTTGCCACCAGGCTCTTTCTTTCACAACAGTAATTGTTTTTCCTCTTGTGAGTTGAGCCGAACCATCTAATTTGTTTACCGGATAAATGTTTAACTCATAGGTTCCAGCAGGTAAATTATGAAAAGATATTTCTTTATTGGTAATATACATATCAGATGTGATACCATTGTTTTTAATGGTATAAGCGATTAAATCTCTTTGATTTATTTGGTAGTTAATAACACTCACGCCAAAACTAAAAAAGTTAACATGATGTGGTAAGGTGATTTTATTGAGATAGTTAATCTGCTTTTTTAATTGGTATTTTTTAGCGTAGGTATCTCCGGTTTTTATAATACGATTAAACACGGTGAAGCGATTAATGAAGAGGTTTTGGTCTATGCTCGGCGAAATGAATTTTTCGGCATCAATAATGTTAAAGCCATTTATGCCACCAAATATTAATTTATTGTCAGATAGTTGGGCATAAGAGCCAGGTTGATATTCTTTCTCCTGTATATTTATACTACTAATAGTAGTCAGCTTTTGGTTTGATGGATTATATCGGAATAGTCCATGCGAGGTACTCAACCATAGGTTCAGTTCGTAATCTTCTAATATTCCATAGACATCAGTTCCAATATTTACTATGTCTATGTGTTTAAAATCGTTTTCAACTTCATCAAATAGGTAAAGGCCATTGTCGGTACCAATGTAAATTGACGAGTCTGCAGTAACTGCAGTGGTGTAACTAATGCGTGTGTTGATGTTATCAAACATCTCCCCCGTAAATTCAGAACTATCAATGCGTATTGTTCCTCCTCCTGCACTCGATAGCCATAATGCACCATCAATCTTGGTTACATGAAAGAAATCTTTTAGCTCATAGTTGTTTTGATGATAAATATAAATACTTGAGAATTCATTGTTCTTTAAAGTATAGAATCCACCACCAACCGTTGCAACATAATAGGTTCCATCGTCAAAAATAACACTGCGAATAAAGTTTGAAAATAGTTCACTATTGTCTGTGTTGAAATTGGTAATGTTGTCATTTTCAATATCAATAATGAATAAGCCTTTATTAAATGTACCAACCATTACTTTATTTTCGCTATGGTTGTAGTTGATGGCAGTTATTGGATTCGAGCCTATTTGATTAATGTATTTTCTGTATTCTGGCGGTATGGCTTGGTATGATTTTTCATTGCGGTTAAACACGCCAATACCATTCTCTGTTCCAATCCATATATAGCCATTTTTATCCTCGGTAAAGCCATTTACAATATTGTTTGGAAGTTCATTGGTGGTTTCAGCATCTTTGTAAAAATGCTCAATTCCATCCTCCTTAAGCACCGCTTTGCTTAAGCCACCTTTAAAGTAGCCTAACCATAATATTCCGTTTTCATCGTAGTATAGACTTTGTAGCTGATTATTTATTAATGAATACGGATTATGAGTATTGTGCAAGTAATGACTAGACTTAAAATCGTCCGTGTTAATATGAAGCAAACCGTTTCCATCAGTTGCTATTATTAGATTGCCTTTCTCATCTAAATGCATGTCAGCAACATGTGCTCCATCATGTTCTTGTAATTCAGTAGGAAGAGATATTTGCTGATAGTTTTTATCTAATAAAATTAGCCCACCTTGCTCTGAGCCTATCCAAAAATTTCCCTTTTTATCTACGACCACATCAGTCATATCGGCGAAAGGAAGGTTTACCTCAGCAACCTTTTTATAAACACCTGTTTCGGTATTCATTTGGATTATTTCGCCATCATTGGTAAATAATATAAGTAAGGTCTCATATTTTTGAATAATCGCTCTAATGTCCGGCTCTCCTTTGGTTAATACTTCCTCAAATACAAAGTGCTCGAATGTACCATCCCCGTTTGTTACATTTAATCCATAGACAGCGCCAATCCATAGGCGATCGTCATGTTGTGAATGTAAACAATTAATGTAATTATCTGTAATGGTATTTGGGGTATAATTTCCGTGTACTCGATAGTGTTGGTATTCGCCTGATTCAATGTCAACACTATACAGGCCATCGCCCCATGTTCCTACCCACAGTTGATTAGGTTTTAATTCACTAATAACATTAGCCGACGAATAGGTACGATGAATTGTATCGCTTATAAAATGATTGAGCGGAATAAATTCTTCTCCTGTAAACAGATTTACCCCACGAATTGTGCCAAGCCATAGCAAACCATTTCTATCTTTATAAATATCATTTATGGTGCTGTTGCCAAGACCATCATCCAGATTATACGATTGAAATTTAATGGAAGATGCATGTATCTTTCCTATAGAAAGTAATATGATGAAGAATACGTATATGTACCTTAGTTGCATGCGAAATTTTTAATTGGCAATAGCATGTTTATAGAATAAGTGAGCGAGTAACTATTGTTGACCATAGTTTTAAACGTGAAGTTACCCAAAAGGTTTCTAAAATAGCAGGTCATGTTTTATTATTCGATTTCAATATTAACTATGTGATAGGATTTTTAACTTTTCCTAACTAAATGCAACCGAGCTTTGGCACAATACTTGGAATATACCTGTCAGATTTTTTTTCATAGATTTGGGTTAGGTTAGAAAAAGGGATTAAGCAACGGCTTAGTTCCTTTTTTATTTCAAGCCCTCCACAAACATTTTATCGGCTAGCTCATTGGCCGTAGCCTTATCAGTGAGCATTTCAACCAATTGTAAGGAAAATCGCATGGAAGCCCCGGCAGCCTTTCCTGTTAATAGATTAGTATCTTTAATCGTTAATTCATCACTATGATTGCTTTTGCCTAAATGTTTTTCAAAACCAGGGTAACAGGTTGTATTTTTATTATCAGTAATGCCTAGTGTACCCAATATCATTGGTGCCGCGCATATGGCTCCGATTAATTTACCTTCTTTCGCGAAGTTTATTAATAATTGGTTGAGTGCTTTATGTTTTTGCAATTTTTCAGCACCAGGCAGGCCGCCAGGTAATACTAAACATGTGACATTGGTATAGTCAACATCTTCAAAAAATTTATCAGCAACAACTTTAATGTTGTGAGAGCCTTCTACTTCGAGTTTATCTGATATGGAGATGGTGCTTACTTTTATATTAGCTCTACGCAGCACATCTACTGGTGTTAGTGCCTCTATTTCTTCGAAACCATCGGCTAAGAATATTGCTACATGATTCATGTTAAGCGTTTATGTTGATAATGTTTTGGTATTAACAAAGATAGAAAATGTACAAAGTCATTCAAAGTTTAATCAAGCATAAACCTTTTTTAATACCGATCCCAAAGGTTTAGTTTTTCAATTCTGGCTCGCACTGCAGATTGGCTGCGGCCAAGTAGATGCGAAATATGAGGGAGTGGTTTACCCGATACAAATAGTTGGGTTAATTCAACTTCTTCAGCACGCGACCAACGAGCATTTCTGTTCGAGGATTGAGATTGACCACTTTGCTTTTTCATTTGCAGTGCGGAGTCGGTGCTAATAGTTTTCATATCAGAAATGTAAAAGCTAGTAGGTAGCAAACCTGAAGGGATATGTAGTTGACTTTTGGTTCGAGTGACTGCTACATATAATATATTGATTTCCTCTTCAATTTTAGCCACATCTATTTCACCTGCTTTTATTCCTGACTTGGCATCCATTATACTTTGTTCATTAATGAAATCTTCCTGAAGAAATACTTCATCAAATTCAAGGCCTTTGCATTTATGAACGGTTGAGAAGACCATATCAGCTTCATGTTTTTGCGATACGTCAACTTGGCAATCCTTAATACGTTTTAAATAATAGGGGAGATCTTTGTGGTATTTTTCAACTAGATCAATTAAAGGTTTAAGATTCGAACCACCTGTTTCGTTAATGTAATGTTTGAGCTCTTCAAAGCCCGGCATAACAGCAATTTGAGCATCTTTAATAAGGTGGCGATTGCCATTGTACAGATTAAGTATGTCGTAAATTGAGCCTCCTTCGTCCGAGAAAGTATAGGAGTTCAGTTGGCCTTCAAAGTAAATTTTACTGAGCTCTCGTTGTTGAACCAAAAGTTCAATGGCTCTTGATAGTAAGCTACTGTTGGAGCGGGCAAGGGTTAAACGATTATTAATGGTTTTGTGCTGACCTCTGCCGCTAATTCGTGCTGAACCGTCTAAACCAATGTGTGATTTTAAATTTAAGATGGAAGAGGCCAAAGTGGCTACTTCGGGGTTGAATCGAAAACTCTTACTTAGAAATTGAGTATCGAAATCAACCACCTGAAGTGCGTTTGTAGCATATCGCCAGCTATAAATCTGCTGATGCTGATCGCCTATGATAATTTTATTAGCTTGTTGATTCAAAAAGGTGTGCAACATAGCCGGTGATGCATCTTGTCCCTCATCAAAAAGGATGTAGCGATGTGGAAGCTGAATGTTGGCTAGTTGAAATTGTTTGAGGTAAAAATCATGCGTGATTTCAATTTCACCATTGTACATCTTACCAAGAAATTGTCGGGTATAAAACTCTATTGCATCGTAATATTGACTGACAAATGTTTTACTTTCCGGCTCGTGAATGGTATCGCCATAATTAAGCTGTATTACCTTATAGGCCGAACTATTGCAAAAATAACTAACAAAGCGAAGCACATGGTTGGCCAACTTTAGGTGCAATAGGTCTCCTGTTTTTTGAGGTATATTAAGTATGCTTACTACCTCATGTGCTTGATACGAATAACGTAGCTTGTAGCCAGACCTGGGCATTACATATTTGAATGCCAGTGAATGGGCTGTTTCAACTTGCACATTGTCGAGTCCCAAAGCTTGCAGTTTGTGTTCTGCTTCTTGTTTTACCGATTTATTAAAGGCTAAATATAATATTGGTTGACTCGTCCTACGTTGTGCGTATTCAAGTATAGTTGTGGTTTTACCAGAACCAGCAACAGCATTTACTTTCAGGTCTCCTTCCGTTTCTATAATTTGCTGTTGTTCGTCGGTTAAATGCATATACTGAGCCTTGTTTATTGAGCCCACAAAACTCCTAAAACTAATCAAGCTTTACAAATAAAAAACGGCTTCTATTTGATAATAAAACGAGGTTTAGATTAATGTACTGATCTATGTTTATCTAAGGCTGTTTTTTTATATCTCTTAATCGACTATTGGTATTTATTCAATATGTCCTTCATTTTTTTATAAAGTTGATGAGCTTCGTTGAGAGTAACTTCTTTGAAACGAATCTTATCTCCTGGTTTTAATTGGGCTAAGATGTGATGGTCGGCACTAACCACTTGGGCAATTCTTGTATAACCGCCTGTTGTTTGCCGATCTGCCATCATTATGATTGGCTTTCCATCGCTAGGCACCTGAATGGTTCCAAAACTAATGGCCGATGAAATAATATCAGCGTTATTATTTATTTGTCCTATTTTAGGTCCATTCAAGCGGTAACCCATTCTATCGCATTGGGGACTTAATTCATAATCGGAACACAAGAAATGTTTAATCCCTTCCCATTCAAACCGATCTTTCTCAGGACCTGGTATAATTCTTAACTCAACATGCTGAGGGTATTGGGGAATATGCTTTCTGCTAATTCTTCGTCTTTTGCATTTCTTACTTATTTTATTGATCTCAATTTCATCTCCTACCATCAATGCTCTGCCCTTAAAGCCACCTAGCTTACCCTTAATGTATGTTGACTTGCTAGCCATAATAATTGGCAGATTAAAACCTCCAGCAATTGCCAGATATGACCTTGCACCCTCTGTAATGTTCTGAATATCTATTTGGTCGTTGGTTTTTATTACTAAAGTTCGATGACTCTTAGCCTGCTTGCCATTAAGTAACACAACACATTTGCCCCCGGTTATCGCAATGTTGGTATCAAAATTAAACCGTAAGGTGGCTCCTGTTAATGTCATTTCTAAACAGGCTTCGTTTGTTTGGTTTGAAACCAGATAATTAGCAAGTTGTAATGCGTATTTATCCATTGCCCCACCAACTGGCATGCCAATGTGTTGGTGGTTCTCTCTACCTTCATCCTGAAAAGTACTGAATAAACCGGGATTAATAACTGTGATTTTATTCATGAGAGAGGAGTATGGTTTCAACTTCAATATTATAGTTTCCGCTATCAACTTCAGTTTTTATGCTATTAAACGTACTTTCATTGATGGCATTAAACTGGATATAATCTCCAGCATTAATAAGCACTTCTGGTTGACGATTCACATCGAATAATTTGAATGGCGTTTCACCGATGATTTGCCATCCACCGGGACTATCGATAGGGTATATGCCAGTTTGTGATCCGGCTATTCCAACAGAACCTTCTTTAATCAGAGGCCTGGGAATGGCTTTCCGAGGCGTTGAAATTTGTTTATTTAATCCTCCTAAATAAACAAAACCAGGGGTGAACCCTAGCATATATACTAAGTATTTGGGTTCAGTATGTTTATTTATAACCTCTGTTGTGCTTAGCTTATTTTGCCTAGCTACAATTTCCAAGTCGGGGCCATTCAATCCGCCATATAACACAGGGATATGTATTAATTTAGCCACAGAGTCAGTATCGTCCAAGTTCTTTAAATCTATTGCCTTTAAGTGCTTTAGTAATGTATTGTGGTTTATAACTAGAGGATCATAATGTATAGTGATCTCGCAATAGGTTGGTAATATTAGCGTTACACCCTTTAGATCCATTGCCAATATGGCATGGTAATAACTTATAACGTGCTTATGTACTTCTGGATGTATCTCTTGTCCAAATCGTAAGATGAATGCTTGATCACCAGCTATATGAAATGTAGGTTTAATCATATCATACTTTTCATAGAACAGATTTCATAAGCTTTGTCTGTTATTGCTTTGTGTAATTTTTGAGTGAGTGTTAGGGCATCTTTGTTATCACCATGAACACATACACTTTGAGCATTCAGGTTAATTTTCTCACCTTCTATGGTTTCAACAGTTTTGTTCTCCAAAATATTTAGCACTTGTTTGATGCTTTGATCGTTATTTTCTATTACCGCATTTGGAATTGAACGGGCAACAAGAAAACCTTGATTATTGTACCGTCTATCGGCAAATGCTTCCGAAATACTTTGCAAGCCAATATCGGATGCAGCTTTGATGTGTTGAGAATTGGCCAAGCCAACAAAGAGGAGGGAGTCGTCTATTTTTTGTACTGCTTTAGCAATGCAATGTGCCATGGTATAGTCATTGGCTGCCATGTTATACATGGCACCGTGCGGTTTAACATGTTCAAGTTTTCCGCCCAATGCTTCCGTCATCGATTTTAAAGCGGATACCTGATATAGTACGCAGCTAAATAATTCACCTTCGCTCAGGTTCATGTTTCTTCTTCCAAATCCTTGAAGATCGGGAAAACCTGGGTGGGCTCCAATGGATACATTGTTACTAAGTGCTTGCTCTATCGTTTTTTGTATTACGCTGGGATCGCCCGCATGAAAGCCACAGGCAATATTTGCTGAACTAATAAGTTTGAGAATTTCATTGTCATTTCCACAATTGTATTTCCCGAAACTCTCACCCAGGTCGCTATTTAAATCTATTTTACACATACATATCAGATTAAACCAAATACAGATAAAATACTTTTTAAGCCTAGGCCAATGGCAACAAGTACGATTAGGATACCCAGAATATTTGACAGCCGTCCATTGGCATATTGGCCAAGTAAACTTTTGTTATTCATTACAACTACCAGAAAGATTGCTATTACTGGTAGCAGCACACCATTGGTGACTTGTGCAAACAAAATGGCTTTAAGCGGTTTGTAACCAAAGCCAGCAAAAATAACACCTATGCCTAAAATGATCATCCAAATTAATTTGAAACGTAGGCTCTTTAAATCTTTCTTCCAGCCCAATATACCACATGTTGCATATGCCGCTGCTAAAGGTGCTGTTATTGAAGATGAAATACCTGCAGCAAACAAACCTAAAGCCAAAAAGTATTTAGCCCATGTTCCCAAAACAGGTTCAAGTTGAACGGCTAAATCAGCGGCTCCAGAAATGGATATTCGTGTGCTGTAAAAGGCCATGGCTGATGTAATAATTATTGTCATTGAAATGATGCCACCCATTATAATTGAAAAGACCAGATCAAAGCGTGCTTCGCCAAGGTGTTCTGGTTTTTTCCAACGTTCCTGAACAGCAGAAGCGTGTAAAAAAAGGTTATAAGGAACCACTGTTGTACCTATTAATCCAATTACCATTAAGGCCGAATTATCAGGTAGGCTTGGGATAAACATACCTTTTAGAATTTCTACTGTGTTGGGACCAATGATAAAAGCTGTGGATATAAAAACAATACTCATTATTAATACCAGGCCAATGAGTGCTTTTTCAAGCATTCGATAATTACCAATGGCAAGCAATACAAAGGCAATTAAGCCTATTATAATTGAAATGTGGGAGGTGTTGTTATAGTTGATAATGGTGCTGAGTCCCATGGCTGAACCAAGAAGGTTACCTGTTTCATAAGCTGCATTACCTATTGCTATGGCAGATATGATTAGAATGGCAGCAAGTACTCTTGAAGTAGGAGATGAGAGTTGTAAACGAATGGATTCACCCAAGCCTTTTTGCGTGATAATACCTAGTCGTGCTGACATTTCTTGTAAAACAATGGTGGCAATTACCGAAAATGTTAATCCCCATAACAATGCCATACCAAACCCTGCACCTGCTAACGAACAGGTGGTTATTGTGCCTGGGCCTATAAACGCAGCTGTAACAAGGCTTCCTGGTCCTAGTTTTGATAGTTTGGTTGACAACTGTTTTAAAGAGAATTTTCCCATTGTTGATAATATAATTCAGATATTAATATACCAACTTTTTATTTAAAAGGAAGTGAATTGCCCTTAATAAGGTTTATAGACATTAAGCCTAATTGGAAAATTATGCGAACAAGTAAAAAGGTTGACATGTGCCAACCTTTTGATTTTATTCTAAAACTTTATTTTTTTTACGTTTGAAACGTTGATTACATCCTTTACTTCTGACTCAGTAAATCTTCTTTTACCAATACAATTTTTGAATTCATCTTGTCGGTAACCGTATTCATAAATTGCTTCAATTCATTGTATGACTTAGCTGAATAGCTTGATTTTTTATATTTATACAATGCAACAATCTGAATCTTATTAGTTCCTACAGCTTGCGCTTTAAAGTTAAACTCAACATTATCTGATTCCATTTTTCTTGCCATTGGCAGAACATCTATTTTATAACCTTTAGGAATGGTAATGGCTGCAATGTATTGATAGCCTTTCTTGTTGACAAGGTCAATGGGCAATGCTCTCTTCTCTTGTTTAAATGGGTTATTCTTGGGAGCAAAATTGGCAAAGGGTGAGATGATAATTTGCTCATCAATGATATCAATTGATTCTTTAAAATCGTAGGAGTAAGTAAGTGGTTTTTCTTTTTCTTCAAGATGCTTTACTTCTAATTCTGAATCTTCTTCTTTGCCATACCGTTCCAGACCTTCTTCAAATTTTTGTGGATTAACAACATAGCTACTTCTTTTATCTAAAGCAATGTAACCAGTACACTTAGTTTGACAGCTACCCACCATCTCGTAATTGTCTACATCAATTGAGTAATCAATTGCGGTTACTTGTGTTGATGGGTGACTGGTGTTTATGTTTATCCAGCTTTCACTGTCTTCTTTCACGATAAACCCTTTACCATTTATACATCTGGATGGAATTAATGCATTAGGACAATTCGCTAAAGTGGCATCCAATAATCTGTATTTACCTTCTGATTCGCTCAATATCAATACGTAGTTAAAAAGATCAGAATAGGGAAATTGGTCGCTAACTTTACCATGGTTTCGGGTACTAATTATAATTGGCTCAGCATTTAAACCATTGCTGCGCATGATGCCAATTGCCAGTAAGTTAAGATTTGCTATGTTACCACTAAGTTTTTTATTCAAATCTTTTAAGCTATGTTGTGCTAATTTGCCATTGTACTCATTCCATTGGTAGTTGTTTTTTACATAATTAAGTATTTCACTGTAACGTTTCTCTTCGGGTAAATCAATAAAATGGTTTGCATTTTTATCAGCCCATTTTTCGGCCTTTTTCAGATATTTTCCAAAACTATCACTATCCAGTAATTCATTAGCCAGGCTTGGCCATGTATCCATAAACTTCTTGCTGTAACCTGACGGATGGTTAATTTCAACCAACTGAAAATCTAACTTTAGGATGTAATCGTTGCGCGAGGAGATAAAACTTTCATCTTTAAACGATGGAATATTTTTAAGCCCAAACTCGTACACCATATCGTTGTATCTTACACCGTTAAAGCTTCGTTCTATTCCATTTTTCTCGTAGTTTTTTTTATGGTCTAAACGATTTGTTCCTTGGAGTCGGTAGCGATAACTATAGAAAGGTATCATAGCGGCCTTAAACTCGCTATAAAGTGTTGGAATATCTGTTTGGAACTCCCAATCCGTAAAGTGTGTAATGAAAGGAGATGTTAGGGTGTAGGTATATTCAATTATGGTTCCTTCCTGAATTTCGGGTAAAGCAAATTTCTTTTGGTACCAATACTTATTTAGCTTTTCGGTAAAAATTTGTGATTTCTCTAATGGTGTTTTTGTTAATTGATTGTTCTTATGATTGTAAGAGATGGCTTTAATGTCGCGAATCTTTTCCCTGCTATCGCCATTAATTGCAAGTCGTATTTCAATCTCTGACTGATCAAATCCTGCTTCATCAAATATCTTAATTCTAACATGTCGTTTCATTGAAATAACAAAGCCTTCGCCTTCCTCTTCTCTAAAAGTAGCTTCTGCCTTATCGAATAAAACAACTGCTGGAGCATCTTTTTCAAATTCGCAAGCCTTTAAGGCTAGTTCTTCTGGCGTTAGTAAACCGAATTTTCGCTCATGTTCTATTGCATGACAAATCGATACAACCATCAACAATAATATTGTAACTTTTGATTTCATAACTTAGGTTTATTAAAGTGTAAGGTTTTAATAGCTTACTAGTATTTTTTGATTTTCATTGCCGTTAATTTTCCGCGTGAAATCATAAAATCCCTGGTATTGCTCCAAAGCGTATTTAGCGGCATATATTTGTACTTCACGTTTTACAATAAGTTGATTGCCATTAATCCAATATTTTCTATGGTATTTGCCATGCGCTGTTTTGAATGAAGTTTCGCGCAAGCCAGCCACCTTTGTAATGTTTTGAGGTAGTTGTATGCAAATCGAATCTGTTTTTAAAATTGGATAGTTGATAATCACTTCTTGTGTTCGTTTCTCAGGTTTTTCAAGTTTTATTCCGAATCTTTTAATGGGTTTTATTAAAAGTTTATTTCCCATCTTTTCTGCCAAATTGGGAATGCTAGCATTTATATCGAGCGTAATAAGCGCTGAGTCCTTATTGGGTCTGTCAAATTCAATGGCTTGTATGTCTACGCCTCTTAGGAAACCAATTTCATCCAAAATATCGGCGTGTTTATCCTTTGAAATACCATCGTTAAAACTCTCGAAGTAATCAAAAGCCTGGCCTTGGAGTTGAGCTCTAACTTCAATATCGGCATTTCCTTGACTATTAACTTTTAGCTGAGAGTAATAATTTTCAGCGCATTGGTGGGGTAATAGAGTAGGTGTTGTAACAAGTCGGCTCTTGTCTTTTTCTATGAGTAAAACTTGACGATTTTGAGTGAAAGCGCCTAGGTAATTAATGGGCGCTGATGAACTTGTACACTCTAGCCAGATTGAATCCTTTTCTTGCGGAACGCATAATATTACGTGGTTAAATTGCTGTGATGGGTATTGGCTATTAATCTTAACAGGATTATAACCTGCATAAACATCGGCACATAAGGAATTAATCCCGACTTCTTTCAGCATGGCCATCATGTAGTTGCTTAAAGCTTTGCAGTCACCATATTTGTTATTGCAAACATATGATGCCGGGTGAGGTAACAAGCCTCCAAGTTCCAATGATACATTGATGTAACGCGTGTTCTGCTGCATGTAGTTGTAAAGTGCCTTAATCTTTTCTTTATCTGAACTAAGATTGTCGCATAACTCATGTACTTTGATTTTTTCACTTTCAGTTAGTTCATCCAGACCTTGGCTTAACAAGTGAATCCAATTGCCATAGCTTAGCCATGTTTCGCTGTTTCCTTTAATGCCATAGAAGAAGTCGAAGGGAACTATTTCAACATTTGGTACAAGCGTGCTTAACGATGGGCCATAGTATTCTCTTTCTGGAAAAGATGCATTCGATACTTCCCATTTATAGATGTCGCTGGTTTCGGTGTGCGAAGTCTGTGCGGATTTCACATGGGTTTCAATATTCCTTGTTTTGAGATTTTTTGGTAATTCGGCTGTCAGGCTGGCTTTTTTTACTCTTAAATCTTTCTCAATGAAAGGATCCCAATTAATTAAGCTAATGAAATTATCAAATTCTTGTTCGTAGGAATATTTAAGAATATATGGGTAACGATTATGAACTAAGGAAAATGTAGCTACTTTAAAGTCACTATGGAAGGTGGAGTTTAAGTAAGCATTTGAGTAGGTGATGTTTTTTCTTTTCAACTCACGTACAATTTCACCATTGATGGTTTCAATGTGAGCTTCAATATTGTTGATCTTATTATTACCAGAGTAAGGTATGTTTATTTCGGTGTACTTATTGCCAACCCCATTGTTAATTTGTAATTCAATCTCAACTTGATGAATAATTTTTTTACCACTTATGGTTACTAAAGTATTGTAGTTATTTACAACACAATGATCTGTTTGTGCTAGTAATGAGATGGTAAGTGAAAGAAAGGTAATGATTAGGGTAATGGGTCTGGGCATTTTTGTTTTGAAGATAGATAACTTTTATGTAATGTAGTTCATGTGTTTTTAGTTTTTTGATAAATATTATAAAAGTAGCAATCAATAAAAAAGGGGCTGTCTCAAAAGTGAATTTAAAATCCAGACAACATGTAGATTAAAACTTAACCTTTATTTCTACCCCTCCAAACCTCCCCTAAAGTGGAGGCTTAGTCCCCTTCAGGGGAATCGAAGATCGGCAAAGCCAATTAGGGGTAACATATATTTAAGCTAGTTTCAAATTATAAGTTTCAAAGATTCTTCTTTGACTTTTGAGACAGCCTCTTTTTGGAGTTTATTTTTGAGTAATGTCTCCACCGCCTGATTCTGTGATGTTTTTTACTTTTGGATTTCCATGGTAATCGATGTCGCCACCACCAGAAGCTTTTGCACTAATGCTTTCAACAGCCCAAACACTAGCGTCGGCCCCACCTGATGTATTTACTTCAACAACAAGAGCTTTTAAATCATTGGCGTGAATATCAGAGCCACCGCTTGCCGATGCTTTTAAGTTTTTGGTTGTTCCTTTAATTTTAATGTCAGAACCACCACTTGTTTTTAAAGATACATCATTGCATACTACATCTAGGTAGGCATCTGCACCACCACTTGTAGTAACTCTTAGGTTTTCTGCTTTGATCGTATTTTGAGAATAGACATCTGCACCTCCATTGCATGAAATACTGCTAATTTCCTTAAATGTCAGGCGCACCTTAGGTGCTTTTTTCATACCCCAGTTATAGCTGTTTTTGTTGTAGATACGAAGGGTGCCGTTATCTACTTTTGTTATTATTTTATGTAATTCACTTTTTTCAGATTCTACAAGCAGATCAATTTCATCTCCCTGAGTTATATAAAGGTTGATGCCTGATGAAACCTCAATTTTAGTGAAATCACCAATGGTTCTATTTTCTTTTTCTTGTGCCTGAATGGTATTGAAACCTAAAGATATCAAGCTTATTAATAGTAGTGTGCCGAAATACTTTTTCATCTGTTTAAATTTATTTTCATTTGTCAGATGTAACTCCCAATGAAATTTGATCATCCTACAGTGTGTAAATTTGGATAATCAAATTAGCATGGTCGTTTCATGTGAATAATTGTTAGTTCAATTTATATGACGCTTATCTATCTCTATAAGTTACAAAACAGATTATTAACTGGACTTGTTTTTCATACGTTTGAAATAATCCTTCGATGATCTCACAACATGTGGCGCTAATAAAATAGCAGCTATCATATTTGGAAAGGCCATTAACGCATAGGCCGAGTCGATAAATGCAATAACTACATCTATTGAAACAACAGCTGCTACTACAGCACTAAGAACACTGATAATGTTATATGGTTTTTTTGACCTTGTTCCAAATAGGTAGGACGAACATTTATTACCGTAATAAGGGAAGGCAAACAATGTAGATAAGGCGAAAAATATGACACAGAGTATCAGTAGGTAGGGACCATAAGTAGGTATGGCAATGTTAAAGGCTTGTGCTGTAAGTGTAATTCCATCAGCATCGCTCGTTTGCCAAACACCTGTGACCAGAATCGCTAATGCTGTTAAGGTACATACTATTAATGTGTCAACGATGGGGCCAAGCATTGCAACCAAACCTTCACGAACAGGTTCATTAGTCTTTGCTGCACCATGTGCAAGGGGAGCAGTACCAATACCTGCTTCATTCGAAAAAGCCGCACGTTTGATTCCTGTAATTATAATGGTTCCTATGGCGCCTCCCAGCACTGCTTCAGCCTCAAAGGCATCAGTGAAGATGAGTTTGATGGCTCCCCATAGTTGATCGGGGTGAGAGAAGATGATGTAAAACACAACCAAAATATAGAGCAGCACCATTAATGGTACTATGCGTGAGGTTACTTTACCAATTCGTTTTATACCACCAAAAATGACTACTGACATGATTATGGCTATAATAATTCCAGTTATTAAATCACTGGTAAAGCCAGTTTCTACACCATTTGGTTCTAATATAACATCACGAAATACCTGTGTAAGCTGATTGCTTTGAAATACTGGAAAAACAGCAAACATAGCAGCCACCGCAAAAAACACGGCCAATGGTTTCCATTTTTTACCAAGCCCCTCAGTAATAATATACATTGGGCCGCCTTGTATTTCACCACTATCATCTTTCGCTCGAAACATTACCGCTAGCGTACCTGTGAAAAACTTTGTGGTAATACCTATTACAGCGCTCACCCACATCCAAAATATGGCACCTGGACCACCAGCTGTAATAGCAACGGCTACTCCACTTATATTTCCCATACCCACAGTAGCGGCTAGAGCAGTGGACAAGGCCTGAAAATGATTGATCTGACCAGCTTCATTTGGGTCGTCGTATTTGCCTCTGAGTATATCAACAGCATGCCCAATGTATCTAAAAGGCATTAGTTTGCTGTACATCATGAAAAAGAAACCACCACCTAATAGAAGTATTAAAAGTGGTGTGCCCCAAATGAATTCACTAAATCTTATAATCAAGTTTTCGATCTGTTCCATTACGGAAAGATAATTATTCCTAATTATAGTTCAAATATTTCAATAAAGAGTCAAATATCTTAGTTTTGCATTTACATATAGAATTAAACAAATTTTGCTTTAATAAATACAATAAATCATGGGTGATTTTAAATATCAGAAACCATTTCCTATTACAAAGGATACAACACCGTATCGTTTGTTAACAAAGGATTATGTGAGTACTGTTGAAGTTGATGGGCGCAAGATTTTAAAGGTAGATCCAAAGGGACTGGAGCTGCTTTCAAAAGAGGCTTTTTCAGATGTGTCTTTTTATTTACGACCAACGCATCTTCAAAAGTTAGCAAATATATTAAAGGATGATGAAGCATCGGATAATGATAGATTTGTAGCACATACCATGCTGATGAATCAGGTTGTTACTTCTGAAGGAGAATTACCAACCTGTCAGGATACCGGAACAGCCATTGTAATGGCAAAGAAGGGTGAAGATGTGTACACTGGTTCAAACGATGCTGAATCATTATCGAAAGGTATTTTTGAAACTTATAAGGAGCGTAATTTACGTTTCTCTCAGGTTGTGCCTTTTAATATGGTTGAGGAGAAGAATACGGGAACTAACCTTCCGGCGCAAATCGATATTTATGCTGAGCAAGGTAATAGTTATGAATTCTTATTTATGACTAAAGGCGGTGGTTCTGGTAATAAAACATTCCTATATCAGCAAACCAAAGCTTTGTTAAACGAAGAGAATTTAACAAAGTTTGTTCAAGAGAAAATTAAAGATCTGGGAACTTCAGCTTGCCCTCCTTATCATTTGGCATTAGTAATTGGTGGAACTTCGGCTGAGGCTACTTTAGCTACAGTAAAGAAAGCTTCGGCTGGTTATTTTGATCATTTGCCAACAGAGGGGAACGAAGGCGGTCAGGCATTTCGTGATTTAGAGTGGGAAGAGAAAGTTCAAAAGATTTGTCAGGAAAGTACCATAGGTGCGCAGTTTGGAGGTAAATATTTTGTGCATGATGTTCGTGTTATTCGCCTGCCTCGCCATGCTGCTTCTTGCCCGGTTGGAATGGGAGTAAGTTGTAGTGCCGATCGTAATGTGAAGGGTAAAATAACCGAAGAGGGAATTTTCTTGGAAGCCTTGGAAAAGAATCCATCTAAATTTGTTCCTGAGCGTGCTCCACATTTAGCTCCAGCTATTGATATTGATCTGGATCGTCCAATGGATGAGGTGCGTAAAGAACTGTCTAAGTATCCGATAAAAACACGTTTGAACTTGCGAGGAACCTTAATTGTGGCTCGTGACATAGCTCATGCGCGCATCAAACAAATGTTGGATGAAGGTAAACCAATGCCTGATTATTTCAAGAATCACCCGGTGTATTACGCGGGGCCTGCTAAGACTCCTAAGGGAATGGCCTCGGGTAGTTTTGGACCTACAACAGCTGGGCGAATGGATCCATACGTTGATTTGTTTCAAAAAAATGGTGGCTCAATGATTATGGTCGCCAAGGGAAATCGCTCACAAGCGGTTACTGATGCCTGTAAGGATAATGGCGGTTTCTATTTAGGTTCGATTGGTGGGCCAGCAGCTATATTAGCTAAAGATTCCATCAAATCAGTTGAGGTAGTTGATTTTGAAGAATTGGGAATGGAAGCTGTTCGTAAAATACGAATTGAAAACTTCCCTGCTTTCATTATTGTTGATGATAAAGGAAACGACTTTTTTGCAGAGCTGTAATAAAGTATCAATTTATAAAAATGGCTGCTGGGTTTTTCTCAGTAGCCATTTTTTTATTACAAAAGTCCTTGTAGTTCGTCATTCGATGCAGGCTTTGTAGAATAAGATGTGTTAAGCTTGCTTTCTTTTCTTATTAATTAACGATTATTAGTTTCGAAGTCTTACGATCTTTATTATTTTTGAAAGGTATAATTAGATTTTAATAAATTCATATAGCTTAAGCCAAAATGAAAAGATCATTATTAGTCGTTTTTGTTCTCGGATTACTTGTTATGTCAATATCATGTAAGAAGAGTGTTCCTGCCGATTTAGGGAAAGTTAGTTTTATTCCGCAACCCGTTGAACTATTAGCAACAGGTAGTTCTTTTGAGATCTCGAAAAATACTTCAATTAACATTTTAAAAGGTGACGAGGATTTAGCTTTGATTGCTCAATTGTTAAAAGATGAAGTAAAATTATTTACCGGGAATGATTTAGTTGTTAATGAGGTATCTTCTTTTGGAAAAAACGGTATTAACCTTGGTGTTGATGCTACTATTAACGAAGAGAATAAAGAAGCTTACGCGTTAATAATAAATGAAGATCAGGTTAAAATATCGGGCGCATCTGGAGCAGGTGTTCTATTTGGGGTTCAAACTTTTGTTCAAGCCATACAGGCGCATAAATCAACAGAAAAGGATGTTTGGATTGTAGCCAGTGGACAGATTAATGATTATCCGCAATATGGTTTCCGAGGAGCTATGTTGGATGTAGCGCGCAATTTCTTTGAAGTTGATGATGTAAAGCGTTTTATCGATTTATTGGTTTATTATAAGTTAAATGTATTGCACTTGCATTTAACGGATGATCAAGGGTGGCGAATTGAAATTAAATCTTGGCCAAAATTAACAACTATTGGAGGTAGTACTAGTATGCTTGGTGACGGAGGTTTCTATACGCAAGAGGATTATAAAGAGATTGTAAAGTACGCCAAAGAGCGATTCATAACAATTATTCCAGAAATTGATATTCCTGGACATACCAATGCGGCTTTGGCATCGTATGCTGAATTGAACTGTAACGGTAAGGCACCTGAATTGTATAAAGGTATGAAGGTTGGTTTTAGTACTTTGTGTACAGACAAAGAAATAACCTATCAATTTGTTGATGATGTGGTACGTGAATTAGCAGAAATAACGGATGGACCATATATTCATATTGGTGGCGATGAATCGCATGTAACGGAGCTTGATGATTATGTGTATTTCATTAATCGTACTCAGGATATTGTTAAGAAATACAATAAGATAATGGTTGGTTGGGATGAAATTGCCCATGCTGACATTGATTCTGAAGCCATTGTACATTATTGGGCGAAGGGTGAAAATGCAAGTATGGGTGTAGAGAAGGGTGCGAAAGTAATTCTATCTCCTTCTACAAAAGTATACCTTGATATGCAGTACGATTCATTGACTCACCTTGGACAACATTGGGCAGCCTACATCGAAATTGACAGCTCCTATATGTGGAAACCTTTGGAATTAGTTGAAGGAATTAATAGAGAAAATATTGTTGGAATAGAGTCGCCATTGTGGACAGAAACCATTTCAACTATGGATGAAATAGAATACATGGTATTTCCTCGAATCATTGGGCATGCCGAAATCGGATGGTCACCAGTTGAGCATTTAAATTGGGATGATTACAAAGTACGTTTGGGTAAACAGGTGCCACTACTCGAAAAGCGTGGTGTCGATTATTATGCTTCCAAACAAGTGCCTTGGATAAAGAAATAGATTGATTGTATTATCAGTAAGCTCAGAAGCCGCCCGGTACTTTGTATTGGGTGGCTTTTTATTTGGAGTTAGTCGACAGCGACTTTAATAACAATTTTTTCAACATGAGAAGGTGCATCTATACTAATGCATGGAGCATGTAGGTCTTCAGGATATAGTATGCATCCCATACCGGCGCTTAAACGTATGTTTGAATAATCAGCCACTTTAGGAAAAAATAGATCTTTCTCCTCATCGTACGGGGCATCTTTTATAATACGAGATAATGGTGAAACTAATATTTGCTCAACACCAGAATGAATATACTGTATGTCGATATATTTCCTGTGACCTTCCATTTTTGCCTCGCTCAATTCTTTGGTTTCGTAGCTTTGAAAAATGGCAAATATCGATTTTTGATCAATTTCAACCACTAATGGGGTATCATCACTAACCTGTTTAAACATTTCATTTAGGTTAGTGGCTTGAAGGTATTGAAGAGCCTTATAAAATTTCAACTTATCACATTGTTTGATAAGTGTTTTTACCGTTCCTGATATAGCCATGTTGATTGAAGTTTTATAACACAAATATAGTCAAAAAGAATAAGTTATGAATTAATGTGAGCGAAACGAAAAATGGGGAAGAGTTCTTAATCTCTTCCCCATTGAGGTTTAGTTGTGTTGAAGAATTATTGACAGTGAATGTATTGCTTCACTAAATCGCGTAAAGCATCATTCTTTCCGTATAATTTTTCGCTTAAGCCTTTGTCATCAAAGGCCTTCAGTTTATCGATTGTATGTGTTATAACATTAGCAGGAAATACACTATTGTTTTCAAATAATTCTCGTTTTTTATCAAGGCATTCAGCCGATTCGAAACAAGAAGCGGGCAGTTGCTCAAGACCACCTGCTGGCATGTCTTTGAAAATATTTCGATCAACGTATAGTTTTTCAGCAACCTCAAGTGCATTGTCCATTTTTAAACCATGCTCAGCAGCTACTATTAGACCTGCAATCATTAAATGAATATTAGCAGATCCATCCGGTGCACGGAACTCAACAGTTTGTTTGCTTCCAGTATCAAAAGGTTTGATGTCCTGATTTGGATTAGCATCAAAAATCATTCTTTCAACGCCGCCTGTCCAGCCAAGTGGAACACGAACTAATGCAGAACGGTTGCGATCACCCCAGCAAATATTTGTTGGTGCTTCTTGGTGTGGTACCAAACGAAGGTATGATGTTGGAATGGTATTTCCGAAGGCTGTTAAAGCATCGGCAACATCTAAAATACCAGCCATTACCTTTTTTGAAATATCGCTTAGGCCGTTTTCGTCAAGCATTAAATTTTTGCCATTCTCTTCAACCAGCATGTGGAAGTGTAATCCGCTACCCGCTTTGCCTACAGTAATCTTTGGTGCAAAACTGATTTCAACATTTAATTTTTCGGCAAGCATGCGAAGTACCCATTTACCTATTATTAATCCATCAGCTGCTTGTTCAGGATCGGTTGGTAGGAACTCAATTTCATGTTGTTCATATGCTTCGTTGCCGTTAGTGAAAGTACCAACTTCAGAATGGCCATACTTTATTTGTCCGCCACATTCAGCAATAAGTTTGAGGGCTTCTTTACGCATGCCTTCAAATTTTGCAAATGGTTCTGATTCGTGATAACCTTTCTGATCAGAAGCTGGAAAATTACTGCTGCGTTCGCTGTTTACGTAATATTCGAGCTCGCCTAAGAATTTCATATTCTTTCCCGTTGTCTGACGGAAATGGTTGATGGCTTTTCTTAATATATTTTCTGGTGCCGACTCTAATGCTTGTCCCTTGTGGTCGTAGAACGAACAAAGAATCTCCAATGAAGGTACTTCGGTAAAAGGATTTAAAAAGGCAGTTCTATATCGTGGAACTACATATAAATCGCTACTACCGGCTTCCATAAATGAGAACAAACTTGAACCGTCAACGCGCTCACCAGCTGATAATACAGCATCTAGATGATCGCGACTTGAAATCATGAAATTCAGAGTTTTCAAGCGTCCATCTTCTGCTACATACCGGAAGTTAAGCATTCTAATATCATTGACTTCCATATATTCAATGATATCTTCTTTATTAAAGTCACTTGCTGGCTTTTTAAGGTATTGAACAAGTGGATTTGGATTAAATTTTATTGAATTATCCATCATGGTTGTTTTAGCTTTTAATAATGGCTGCAAGATGGAGATTGCTCCAAATTTAAAAGATGAGAAAAATCATCGATATAGGGTAAAAAATTAAAAGTCGTATGTTTTAGAACAGGATTGGTAATAATTGGGTATTTTATTTTGTGATAAATGAAAAATTATTCTTTAAAAATTAATATCACAGGGGTGGCGTGAGTAATAGTAGAAAAATATCATGAATAATTGTCGATCGTCTTTTCTATTTAACATCGGTTATGAAAAGGCTAATTTTTTAATGAAATTATTTGTGGTGTAACTCCCTCTTTATAGGTGTTTTAAGGTGGTGTTTGAAATATTTTTGGAAAAAACACAAAAAAATAGTGTTACGATTTATGACTTCTGGTATTAACACCCGATTGCAATCTTTTACGCGTAAATTGATAATATATCTACACAACAGACCAGAAGAAAGCTTACCTAAGAGGTAAGGCGTTCGAATCTTTTAGAAGTTTTTACAAAGATTCAGCTCAAAGTGGCGAAACATTAAGTTCGGCATCTCCGATTCAATTAAAATCAACTCGAAGTTTGATAACTCGACGAACTACCTTGTTGCGTGAATCGTTTAAACCAGATGTGAATGTAATGGCCACATCTCTTTTGGTTCCTTCTGAGTTGGCATGGGCATTAAATTGTGTGCCGCTAAATTTAGAGATGTTTAGTAGTTTGCTTGCGTCGCACTCTAAAATAATTGATCTTTCTAACAAAGGAAGTTTAACTGCTCCGCGTTGTAGTTTTATTAATTCAGTAAAGGGAGCGCTTCTCGAAAATTTGATTCCTCGTCCCGATTTAATGGTTAGTTCATCGGCGTATTGTGAAGGAGTGAGTTATGTATTTGAAGATTTTCGTCAGGAATTTGGCACAGATCACTACCATATTGATTTACCAGTTTATACCGACGAGAATTCATATATAGACTTGGCGCAGCAAATGAAAAGTTTGTTTGGTCAAATGGCTGCTAAGTTAGGGATGGATATCGCCGAAGCGCACGATAATTTCAGGAAAGTAATGTACCAAAGTACCATTGCGCGTAAGCAATTTATGGAATTGTGGCAGTTTAGGCATGAACATGGACCAGTAGATCTTGGTTTGGAGCCTCTTCACTGGCATATGCAGTTTCTGCCTATGTGGGGCGACGAGAAAGCGGCAGGTATTTGTGAACGATTAAAAAATGAATTTATAGAATATGCACAAAATCAAACGCTAGATGAAGATGCTGTACCAATTGCATTTTTTGGTTTGATACCATACGGACGCACCGAAATGTGGAGTGTATTGAATGAAAATAAGGCTTACATGGCCTTTGAAGGCGTTAATTTCTTAGGTGACTTTGAGTTGTTAGATAGCACCAATTTTGATGATTTCTCAATCGATGAGTTGTTTGAAAACCTTGCCAAGAACCTGATTAATGTTCCAATGCGTGGTGGGAATATTATTGAAAAATCTGAATTTTTCATGAAGGAAGCGAAGCAGATGGGTGCCAAAGGTATGATGATTATATCTCATGAGCACTGTCAGCTGTTGGCACCTCGACTTCATGAAATGGAAAATGAAGCAACAAAAATTAATCTAAAGGTAGTTTCCCTTGGTGGTGACTGTATTCTCGGTATGCCAAAAGGGCCGACTAATTTCCGCTTGCGAACTTTTTTATCATCTATTACAAATGTTGCAGTGAAGCAAACTGATTTTAAATCATTGTTGCCTATTAATGAAAACATGGTGGAGGCCGGTTATCGCTTAGGTGTTGATTTTGGAAGTGGTTTCAGTAAATTTATGTTGCTTGATGAAAAGCTTGATGTGATGAAAAGTGGAATTGTGTCATCAGGTATTGATTATCCAGGGTTGTTGAATGATATTACTCGCAAATTGGCTTTGGATGGGCCCGTAAAACTTGCTGTGGCGGGTATTGGAAGTGATAATCCTGTATTTAAAAATTTGGTTCAAAAGCAAACAACTGAGATAAATGCGCTAATTGGTTCCTGTCGTCAATTATTTAAACGACGCGATAATTTATTAGTAATAGATATAGGTACACAGGATGTAAAAATTTTACATTTCAACAATATGGATGATGCACCCTGGATTAATACGAACAAAAGTTGCGGGGCAGGCACCGGAATGGTTTTGGTTCAAATATTAGAACGATGGAAGCAAACGATGCCAAATTTTACTTACGACACGCTGGATAAATTAGCATTGGAGGCTGAGGAGAGTGAAATTATTAATACAACCTGTGGGATTTTTGCCGTTACCAATGTGGTTTCAGCTTTGGTACAAGCGTCTGAACGAAGACGTAGAGCCATATTACGAGGGTTATATGATTATGTAGCAACTCAGGCAATCAAATTATTACCACCAGAATTACAAAATGGGTATGAAGTTTATCTTACTGGAGGAGTTGAAAGTCATCAAACCTTAAAAGAAGTATTTGTGCAAAGAGGGTTTAAGTTAATTACACCCGAAAAAGATATACATCCACAATTTTTGGTTGCATTTGGAACAGCCTTATCAGTTCATTAAAAATTAGAATCATGGATATTTTTACTTTAGGTATCATTTTAATTGTATTAGCGGGAGCTTTATGTTGGGTTTTTGTTTACATGGCTTTTAAAAAATCATTTGTACTATTGATTGGTACAGTGTTTTTAGGTGTGATTGACATGGTGGCATGCTTTGGCTTTGTGGTTGGTAACAAAGGGTTGATTCATTTAGCTTGGGCGGTGCCGATTGCGATTGTAGCCATCCTTTCTTCCTATTACATTTTGGCACGAAAGGTAAAGGTTCCTATCCAACATCTTACAGCATTATTACAAAAGATGAGTAATAAAGATTTGACATTAAATGTTGAAAAGCGATTCTTGAATGAGCAATATGAGATTAAAGATGTTGCGATTGCTGTTGATAAATTGGTGACTACAAATCGTGCTATGATGAAGCAGTTAGATGAAAATTCTACTGTGCTTTTGAGCTCGAGTTCAAATATTAATGCTAGTTCTGGTAGTATAAGCTCGGGAGCTTCTGAACAAGCTAGTGGTATTGAAGAGATTTCCACATCTGTTGAGGAAATGACGGCTAATATCATGACTAATTCAGAAAATGCTAATAAATCAAAAAACATTAGTAGTGATGCGCAAAAATCTTTAGATGTATCTTATAACAAGGTGGTTGATGCAGTTAGTTTAATGAAGAAAATTGATGAACACACTGTTTTGGTGAGTCAGATCGCTTCCCAAACCAATATACTAGCTCTTAATGCAGCTATTGAGGCTGCTAAGGCTGGAGATGCTGGAAGAGGTTTTGCAGTTGTTGCGAAAGAGGTTCGTTCATTGGCAGAACAATCTACTGTTGCGGCAAATCAAATTACTCAAATGACGCAGGAAGGTGTTGAGCAAGTTAATAATGTTCTCAAAGAGATTACAGAGTTGGTAAATCAAACCAAAAAATCATCTGCTTTAATACAGGAAGTGGCTGCAGCTTCAGATGAAATGAATATTGGCGCCAATCAAATTAACTCGGCTATTCAAGAGTTAAATGGTGTGGTGCAGGAGAATGCAGCCTCTTCAGAGGAGTTAAGTGCCACTTCGGAGCAACTGTTGTCTACAGCCAAAAGCTTAAGTAATTTGGTTTCTGCTTACGAGTTTCACGAAACCCAAATTATTTCAATAAATAAAAAAAGTACGAAGAGAAAAATTAGAAGTAAAATTGCTTAAATTATAATTTCCTAACAATTGAGCACTTGTAGCAACGGCTATAGGTGCTCTTTTTTTGTCATGATATGGGTTTAAGGTCAAGAAAGTTGGTAAAGTAAGGAAGAGTAGGAGTTGTTGTTTGGTTTAGCCATTTATTTTTGATATTTTCAACTAACTCAATTTTAATAACGTACATAAACCAAATCACCATGTTAAACATTGCTCTTTTTGGTCCTCCAGGTGCTGGTAAAGGCACACAATCTGAATTTCTTATTAAGAAGTATAATTTGTTTTACATCTCCACCGGAGATATTCTTCGAAAAGAATTAAAAGAAGAAACCAAATTAGGGCTGGAAGCTAAGAGTATTATTGCCGAGGGTGGTTTAGTCTCCGATGAAATAATTGTTCAAATTATTGAGAAAACTATTAAGAGCAATCCGGATGTTCATGGCTTTTTATTTGATGGTTTCCCAAGAACTTTTGTTCAGGCATATATTCTGGAGGGTTTAATGATTAAGTTGAACACTACTTTGGATAAGCTTATTAGTATTGAAGTGCCACAAGAGGAGTCGATTAAGCGCTTACTTGCTAGAGGCGAAACTTCCGGACGGATGGACGATAATGAAGAAGTGATTCGTAATCGTTTGAAAGAATATGATGAGAAAACTCTGCCTGTTCTTAATTTTTACAAAGAACGAGGTAACTACGAGGCAGTTGATGGTTTACGACCAATAAAAAAGGTAACCTCAGCTATTAAAAAGCATGTTAATAATGTTTTGAGTAAGAAGCATTTGAATATAGTATTATTTGGTTACCCCGGATCGGGGCGCGGTTCTCTTGGACGTGCAATAGCAGAGAAATACAAGTTGGAGTTTATTTCCACGGGTACTATGCTTGACGAGGAAATTGAAAAGAAAACAGAAATAGGAAAGCGTGTAAAAGAGCTTTATGAAAATGGTCAGTTGGTACCTGATGAGATTGTGATTCGACTAATTGAGAAAAAGATTGAGCAATCGAAAAATGCCAAAGGTTTTATATTTAAAGGTTATCCTCGAACCCTTGTTCAGTCGTATATACTAGATGGAATACTTAAGAAACACGATTCTTTCATTAATAAGATTATTGATTTAGATGTGGATACCCTTGAGCTGATTCGTCGCTTAAATCAGCGTAGTAAAACGGGAGAACGAATGCCTTATGATTCGAGCACCGAAAAAATTGTAAAACGCCTTCAGGAGCATAAAGATAAGACCTTACCTGTTATTGAGAAGTATAAAGAAGTGCATGATGTGTCGGTTGTAGACGGTATGGCTTCGTTTGATGAAGTGTTTGGTCGCATTTCTAAAGAAATCGAAAGCAGTTTTAAATCCTTGGATTAGTTTTTAATGTATTTGTTGATATTGCGAAACATTTTGCCTGTGGTTTGTTACATTACAAGTAATAAATAATTATGGCAGAAATAAAGAAGAAAAAAATAAGCAAGAGCAGTTTAAAAGAGGCTGTTCAGTTGTATCGTTTTATAAAACCTTACCGTATTGAGTTTTATTTAGGAATGGTTGCACTTGTAGGTTCTAGTGTAACAACCTTAATGTTTCCCAAACTATTAGGCGACTTAGTGAGTGCAGGTAGTAGTGGTTTATTAGCTGAAAAAATAAATAGTATAGCACTTCTTTTAGGAGTGCTTCTATTGTTTCAATCATTCTTTTCCTATTTCCGAACGTTTCTATTTGTTCGAGTTACTGAGAAAACTTTGGCTGACCTACGTCAATTTACCTATAATCATTTAATCAAATTACCACTATTCTTTTTTGAGAAGCGTAGAGTAGGTGAGTTGAATAGTAGAATTTCAGCAGATGTATCATTGTTGCAGGAAACATTAACAACAACGTTGGCAGAGGTTGTTAGGCAATTAATAATAATAATTGGTGGTATAGCCTATATGTTATATGTGTTTCCAAAGCTAACCTTGTTTATGCTGGCAATTATTCCTGCTGTTGTCGTTTTGGCTGTTGTGTTTGGGCGATTTATTAGAAGGTATTCTAAAAAAGCTCAAGCAGAGGTGGCAGAATCAAATACCATTGTAGAAGAAACCTTGCAAGGCATTCAGAGTGTTAAATCTTATACCAATGAATTCTTTGAGATGGCACGATATAAGAATAAGGTGCAAGAGATTGCGAAAATTGGTATAAAAGGAGGTGTTTACCGTGGTGCATTTGGTTCATTCTTGGTTTTTGGATTATTTGGTTCCCTTGTGGCTGTGGTTTGGAGAGCAGCCTCTTTATTGTCTTCAGGTGAAATGGATTCTGGTAATTTAATTTCATTTGTAATGTATTCTGGAATTATTGGAGGAACAATTGGCGGAATGGCTAGTGTCTTTACGCGCATTCAACATTTTTTAGGTGCGATTGAGGATTTGTTTGATATATCCAGAGAAAAGGAAGAAGATTTAAAGGAAGTTGTAGAGTTGCCTGCAAACGATGTGTTAAAAGGGACGATAGAAATTAAGAACTTGTCTTTTGCCTATCCGTCAAGACCAGATACAAACGTCTTAAATGATATTAATTTAAAGGTTGAGCGTGATCAAATGGTGGCTTTTGTAGGAGCTAGTGGTGCTGGAAAAACGACTATTACTGCTTTGCTTTATCGCTTACATGAATTGTCGAAAGGGCAAATATTATTTGATGATAGGCCTTCCAGTGAAATGGAACTGTCGATTCTTAGGTATCAAATGGCATTGGTTCCGCAAGATATTTTTCTGTTTGGAGGAACAATTCGTGAAAATATAGCCTATGGTCGATCAAGTGCCAATGAAGAGGAAATAATAAGTGCAGCACAGAGCGCCAATGCCATGGAGTTTATCGAAGGATTTGAAGAAGGGTTGGATACCATTGTAGGCGAACGCGGAACTCAACTGTCAGGGGGACAGCGCCAACGCATTGCTATTGCCCGTGCTTTACTTCGTAATCCGCGAATTCTCATTCTTGATGAGGCGACCTCAGCTCTGGATTCTAATTCTGAAAAATTAGTTCAAGAAGCGCTTAAAACGCTTATGAAAGGTCGAACAACTATTGTTATAGCGCATCGTTTATCAACCATAAAAAGTGCAGATCAAATATTTGTAATGGATAAAGGCACGATCGTTGAGCAAGGTAAACATGAAGAGTTATTGTCAATGGAAAGTGGATATTATAAGAAGCTGTCCACATTACAAGGGATAGAGCAAAATCTTATATAGTTTAAAAGTACTACCAATTCAAGAAATTACTGAAGTTGTATCTAAAATTGTACTTTTGTGCTTGACGCAATCGTTTTTATAATACATCAGTAATTTTTTGAATTCAAACATGAATACTTCGTCGAGTAAATTGACCATTAATATTAAGGGTGATTTAGTGTCATTTGATACGCCCAAGGTTATGGGTATACTTAATATTACACCTGATTCGTTTTACGATGGGGGTAATTATCAGATAGCACGAGATATAGAACAGCGCTGTGAACAATTGATTGTGGAAGGTGCTGATATTATTGATGTAGGTGCCTATTCATCCAGGCCTGGTGCTGATGATGTTGAAGAAAAAGAGGAATTAAATCGATTAGTGCGGGCACTTGAGATAATTCGCAAAAAGCATCCGAATATTGTAATTTCCGTTGATACTTTTAGGGCATCGGTTGCAGAAGAAGTTGTCAGAAATTTTAATGTCGATATCATTAATGATATTTCGGGAGGCTTAGGTGACGAAAAAATGTTTGAAACAGTGTCTTCTCTTTCTGTACCGTATGTTTTAATGCATATGAAAGGTACACCAAAGGATATGCAGAAAGATCCTTCTTACAAAAATGTGGTGAAGGAAGTTTCTTTGTTTTTCTCTCAGCAGATTATGAAATTAAGAGCCTTGGGGCAAAAAGACATTATTCTTGATCCTGGTTTTGGCTTTGGGAAAACCTTAGAGCATAATTATCAACTTTTATCGGCCTTAAAACAATTTGAATTATTTGATGTGCCAATATTAGCTGGTGTATCTCGTAAATCAATGATATGTAGGGGTTTGGATATTAATCCTAAAGATGCACTTAATGGCACTACAGCTTTAAATACCATTGCTCTTTTAAATGGAGCAAATATTTTAAGGGTGCATGATGTTAAAGAAGCCGTAGAATGTGTTAAATTAGTGCAGCAACTTTTAAAAGCCTAAAATTACTAGATGACTTTTCTGGATATTCGCTTAATTGATCTGGTCGATATTGTTCTTGTGGCCTACCTAATGTTTAGAGTTTATAAGCTCATAAAAGGGACGGTTGCCTTGAATATTTTGATTGGAATATTCGCTTTTGTTCTGTTTTGGTTATTGATAAAGGCATTTAATATGCAATTGTCATCAAGCATCATGGATAATTTTGTGAATGTTGGTGTAATAGCATTTATAGTTGTTTTTCAGCAGGAAATCAGGCGATTTTTGCTGCTGTTAGGATCGAAATATAATCTTACTACTCGATTTTCGTTGGATAAGGTTTTTATGAGTGAGTCCAAAGGGATGATGGATATTTATAATAAGCCGGTTGTGAGGGCGTGTTCTGCTTTAACAAAAACGAAAACAGGAGCGTTAATTGTTATCTCAAAAGATTCTGAATTAATCGATTATGTGCAAACGGGTGAGTTGATTAATGGGGTAATATCAACTCAATTATTGGAGAATATTTTTTTTAAGAACAGTCCATTGCATGATGGCGCTGTCATAATTACACGAAATAAGATAAAGGCTGCAGGTTGCATCTTGCCTGTTTCGCAAAATAGAGATTTACCAAAGAAAGTTGGATTACGACATCGTGCGGCCATGGGGATTACCGAAACAACTAATGCAGTTGCTATTGTTGTATCAGAGGAAACAGGCCGTATATCCTTTTTTAGTAAGGGGCAGATGGAGATGGGGGTAAGTCCGGAAGAGCTGCAGGAGTTGTTGGATAAAGTATAGACACGCAAGACTTGATAATTAGCGGAAAAGTAATGAAATTATATAATGCTTAACAGTAAGAATTCAAATAAAATTGCCATTAGCGGTGTGACGGGTTTTATTGGCCGTAAGCTGAAATCGTTTTTACAGCACAACGGGTTCGAAGTGGTTTCTCTGACGCGAAGAGTTTTGGGATATTCACCTGATAAGTTGGCCAATGAATTGGAGGGGTGCGAAAGCATAATAAATTTGGCAGGTGCATCTATTGGCAAAAGATGGACCGACAATTATAAGAAAGAAATACTTGACAGTCGGATAGAGCTTACTCAAAAAATTGTAGCAGCTATGCGTTTAATGGAATGTAAACCTGGTCTTTTTATTTCAGCATCGGCTGTGGGGATTTATGATTCATTTGAGGTACATGATGAGTTTTCAACAAATTACTCCAATGATTTTTTAAGTAAGGTTTGCCAAAAGTGGGAGAGGGAAGCTTATAGTGCACAATCCATTGAGGGAGTGCGTTTATGTATTGTTCGCTTAGGAGTTGTGCTTGGTTCAGAAGGTGGTGCTTTTACCGAGTTAGTAAAGCCTTTTAAGCTTGGCTTAGGAGCTGTACTAGGAGATGGGCATCAGGTTTTCCCATTTATACATATCAAAGATGTTTTAAGTGGTATGTGGTACTTACTAAAGCGTGAGGCTTCGGGTGGTATTTATAATTTTGTTGCGCCACAAATGATTTCCAACAAAGAGTTATGCGATGCTATAGCTATTAAAACGAAAAAGTCTGTTAAGCTGAAGGTTTCGGAATGGCTGCTTAAAAAACTTGTGGGCGAAGGTGCAGTGATGCTGCTTTCAGGTCAGAAAGTTATACCTGATCGTATGTTAAAAGATGATTTCCATTTCGCCTATCCAAACATCGAATCGGTATTGGATGATTTATTAAAATAGAGCACTGTTTTAGCACTCTATTTTATTAAATCAGGTTTGCGTTTTTTTTTGATTTATAATTGAGGTCCTGCCTTTACTAAAGCTTTTCCTTCTTCATTATCAGTGTATTTGTCGAAATTTTGGATAAACTTATTGGCAAGATTTTCAGAACGTTTATACCATTCACTTCTATTGTCATAGGTACTACGAGGGTCAAGAATATTCGTATCTACATCGTGTAAGGCTGTTGGTACTTCCAGGTTGAAAATTGGAATCGTTTTAGTTTCGGCCTTTTCAATTGATCCATCAAGTATGGCATCAATTATTGCTCTGGTATCTTTTATTGAGATGCGGTTACCTGTTCCATTCCATCCGGTATTTACCAAATAGGCTGTTGCATTATGAGCTTTCATTTTTCTTACTAATTCTTTTCCATATTTTGTTGGATGAAGCGAAAGAAAGGCTTCTCCAAAACAAGCTGAAAAGGTTGGCTTAGGTTCTGTTATGCCTCTTTCTGTACCCGCGAGTTTGGCAGTAAATCCTGAAAGAAAATGATATTTGGTTTGTTCAGGTGTAAGTTTTGATACCGGTGGCATCACACCAAAGGCATCAGCTGTAAGAAAAATAACTTTATTAGCGTGACCAGCTTTTGAAACAGGCCTAACTATGTTTTCGATGTGATGAATAGGATAGGAAACACGTGTATTCTCAGTAATTGAATTATCACTAAAATCTATTTTTCCATTGCTGTCGAGTGTAACATTTTCCAATAGTGCATCTCTTCTGATAGCTTGGTATATGTCGGGCTCATTTTCTGCACTAAGATTGATGGTTTTTGCATAACATCCACCTTCGAAGTTGAATACGCCATCATCATCCCATCCGTGTTCATCATCACCTATCAGCTCTCTTTTAGGATCAGTAGAAAGGGTTGTTTTTCCGGTTCCGGATAAGCCAAAGAAAATGGCCACATCGCCATTTTTTCCTTTGTTTGCTGAGCAATGCATAGATGATATGCCATTTAAGGGCAAATAGTAATTCATCATGGCAAACAAACCCTTTTTCATCTCGCCACCATACCAGGTGCCACCGATGATCTGCATTTTTTCACTTAGATTAAATACGGTGAAAACTTCAGAATTCATTCCATGTTCTTTCCATTTTTCATTGCTTGCCTTTGAGGCGTTAAGTACAACAAAATCTGGTTCGCCATATCTTTCTAGTTCTTCTTCATTGGGTCTGATAAACATGTTTTTAACAAAGTGGGCTTGCCATGCAACTTCAGTAATAAATCGGACTTTAAGGCGCGTATTTTCATTCGCACCGCAAAATGTGTCAACCACAAAAAGTGATTTCCCACTAAGTGATTTTGTTACAGTAGTTTTAAGATCATTCCAAGTTTCTTGCGACAAAGGCTTATTGTCGTTCTTTGCTTTTTCAGAAGTCCACCAAATTGTAGATTTTGTAATGTTGTCTTCTACAATGTATTTGTCCTTTGGTGAACGACCAGTGAATTCTCCAGTCATTACATTGATTGCACCAAGTTCTGAGATTTGACCTTTCTCATAACCTTGAAGATTTGGGTTTATCTCTTCGTTGTACAAAAAGTCGTACGTAGGGTTGTAAATAGTATCTGCGACATCAGTGATACCATACTTTTCTAGGTTGACCATAGATTTAATTGCTTCCATTCTTGAGAGTTTGTAAGAGGTTTACTTATGAATTGAAAGTTAATATTGATGTTTGTTGTGTTTATTTTATCAATTACTAATATTTTATTAACAATTTTAAACTTTAATTAAAAAAAAGAAACAACTAGTATTGAGGAAAAAGTTCTTTAATACAGTTGTTTATCGTTTTTACGTTGACTAATATAACCGCTAATATTTGTTAATAGTTTAGCGAAAAACAACTCTTTTTCGAACTTTCTTATTTTTATCCTTGTATTGTCCTGATTATTAGAGTGATAAAAAATCAATTGTGACAAAAATCATAAAACCACTTACGGATTGATAGATAGAAATGCTGTTAACAATATGATTTAGAGCGGTTTGCGATTTGTGATATATAAAAATAATAGGGTATTATTGGGTTTTTGTCATGTTGTAGTTGGTGGTGATTGATAACATGTAGTTAAGGTATAAAAAAAAACGCACCGTTTTCACGATGCGTTTTCTTTTGCTTGTAATTTATTGATTTACGACCTTGGATGGAACTGTATTAAAGTGTTTTTTAAATACTCCTTATCCAAATGAGTGTAAATTTCAGTCGTAATAATTGATTCGTGACCTAACATTTCTTGAACAGCTCTTAAGTTAGCTCCACCATCAATTAAATGTGTAGCGAATGAATGACGGAAGGTATGCGGGCTTATGTTTTTAGTAAAGCCTAAACGTTTCGTCAAGTTCTTAATAATAGTGAATATCATTACGCGAGAAAGTTTTTTTCCTCTACGATTCAAAAACAATACATCTTCATCATCTTTAAAGATGTTCAAGTTTCGGCGATATTCGCTTAAATATAAGTTTATTTCCTTAATGGCCTTTGTGCTGATTGGAACTAGGCGTTCTTTGTTGCCTTTGCCCTCAATTTTAATAAAGCCTGATTCGAAGAAAAGGTTGGAGATCTTTAACTCGATCAACTCTGAGACACGAAGTCCACAGCTGTATAGTGTTTCCAAAATGGCCTTGTTTCTTTGACCTTCTGGTTTTTTAATGTCTACAGCATTGATGATTGTGTCAATTTCTTCAACCGTTAAAATATCCGGTAGCTTGCGGCCAATTTTTGGCGATTCAAGAAGAGCTGTTGGATCTCTGTCTACTTTTTCTTCAATTAATAAGAATTTGTAGAACGATTTAATCCCACTTATAACTCTGGCTTGAGTGCGTGGACTTATCCCCCTATGTCCAATCCACTCCATCATTTCCTTAAGGTCAGCAAGAATAACATCTTCTGGTCCCTTTTTCTTACCTTTGTCTTCTAGAAAGGTAACTAGTTTTGTAAGGTCCGTTACGTAAGCATGAATAGAGTTTTCTGATAAACCCTTTTCAATTTTTAGGTAATTTCGGAACTCGCTAATTTCTGATTCCCAATTCATAATTTTTGCGTTTAACTATATTTCCCGATAATTATAGTATCAGTAAAAATAAATATTACATTCATAACGATCAAGGATTTTACTAAAAATTATTACTATAAAGGTGATTTCTGTCACATTTGTGTCTGCGTTTTGTTTTTTATTCGATAAAACAATCGTAATTTTGCAGCAGGATTTATTCTAAACGACTGTATGAATATCTTAATAATTAATGGTCCTAATCTGAATTTGTTGGGCAAGCGAGAGCCTTCTATTTATGGAAGCCAAACATTTGAAGATTATTTCGAAGAGTTAAGCCAGAATTACAAAAGCCTTAATTTGTCATATTATCAATCTAATCATGAGGGAGATATTTTAGACAAAATACACTCAGTGGGTTTTGATATTGATGGTATTGTACTTAATGCTGGTGCCTTCACTCATACGTCATTGGCTATTGCAGATGCTATATCGGCGGTTCAAACTCATGTAGTAGAAGTGCATATAAGTAATGTTTTTAAACGAGAGGCCGTAAGACATCATTCTTTTATTAGTCCGGTTTGCCTGGGTAGTATTTCCGGATTTGGCTTAGACTCTTATCGTTTAGCAATTGAAGCTATAATAAAATCAAATAAATAATAATTAAATAAACGTGTTCACTCATTTGGATTAAGCTGGGGAAGGGCTGTTTCAAATGATGGTATATTGTTGCATACCACCAAGAAAAATTAAGTTATGAAGAAGTTTACGAAAATTGTTGCTACAATTTCAGATCGACATTGTGAAGTTGATTTTTTAAAAAAGTTGTATAAGTCGGGAATGAATGTTGTTCGCTTAAATACTGCGCATCAAGATTTTGAAGGAGTAAAGAAGGTGATTGATAATGTGCGTGCCGTCTCTGATAAAATTGCAGTATTGATTGATACCAAGGGGCCTGAGATTCGTACAACAAAGTGTGAGGATGATATCGAATTAAAAACTGGCGATGTTGTTAGGGTTAAGGGTGATATTGAAGGCATATCGACCAAGGATTGTATCTGTGTGAGTTACGAGCATTTTGTTAGAGATATGCCAGTGGGTGGTCATATGTTGATTGATGATGGTGAGATTGATATGGTAGTTGATTCCAAAGAGGATGATGCATTGGTGTGCACAGTATTAAATGATGGAGCGCTTGGAAGTAGAAAAAGTGTAAATGTTCCTGGTGTTCGAATTAGTTTGCCATCGGTTACCGATAAGGATAAAAATTTCATTCGATTTGCAGCGGAGAATAATATTGACTTTGTTGCTCATTCCTTTGTTCGTAATAAGGAAGACGTAATTGAGGTTCAACAAATCTTAAATGAGATGGAGAGCCCAATGAAAATTATTGCTAAGATTGAAAACGAGGAAGGTGTTGAGAATTTGGATGAAATACTTGAGCATGTACACGGTGTAATGGTAGCTCGTGGTGATTTAGGTATTGAAATCGCTCAGGAAAAAATTCCAGGTTTACAGCGTCAAATGATTCGTAGATGTGTTGAAGCTAAAAAGCCGGTTATTGTTGCTACTCAGATGTTGCATTCGATGATTAAAAACCCGCGTCCGACACGTGCAGAAGTTACAGATGTGGCAAATGCTATTTATTATCGTACTGATGCTATCATGTTAAGTGGAGAAACAGCTTATGGTAGCTATCCGGTTGAGGCTGTGCAGACGATGGCTAAAATAGCAAAAGAGGTAGAGGCATCGAAAGATTCGCGAAATGATATTCCTGTGCCAAAGGGCGAAAAAGATGTAACTGCATATTTGGCTGATACAGCTGTAAAAGCAAGTCGCTTGTTGGATGTGAAAGCTGTATTAACTGATAGCTTAACTGGTAAAACAGCACGTTACTTAGCTGCCTTTAGGGGTGGATGTCCGGTTTATGCTTTGTCTTACAATCAAAACGTTGGGCGCCAATTAGCTCTTTCATATGGTGTTTTTCCTCGTTTAATGGAAGAAGGATCTAACAAGAAAGAAATCCTTAAGAAGACATTAAAAAAGCTTAAAAAGAAGGATATACTAGGTGAAGATGATTTAGTGGCCTATTTAGGTGGTAGTTTTGGAATAGGTGGAGGTACTACTTATTTGGAAATTATTACTGTAAAAGATTTACTTAAGAAGGTCGAGAATGAGTAGATTTGATAAGTAAACATGATAATGTCAAAGAGCCGGTTGTTAAGCCGGCTTTTTTGTATCCTTTTTTGTGGTGGGGTATCCAACTTGTTTAAGTTAGGAAATGTGTAAAAACAAAAAAGGGAGCTATTGCTCCCTTAATGCGGTCTGGACGGGACTCGAACCCGCGACCTCCGGCGTGACAGGCCGGCATTCTAACCAACTGAACTACCAGACCCGGTAGTGATTCAAAAAAAAGCGGTCTGGACGGGACTCGAACCCGCGACCTCCGGCGTGACAGGCCGGCATTCTAACCAACTGAACTACCAGACCAGTTTTTGAATCTATATAATGAAACTAAACAATGCGGTCTGGACGGGACTCGAACCCGCGACCTCCGGCGTGACAGGCCGGCATTCTAACCAACTGAACTACCAGACCAGTTTAGATTTCATATCAGTAAAAATTGCTTTGTAAATTCGACGTTTAAATTTACATTTTTGCTCTCTACAACTCAATGCTGGCAAGCTTTTGAATTAAATCAAGTCCTTGCTCTTTCTGAAAGCGATGCAAAGATAGTGCTTCTTTTTTATTATGCAATACCAATTTTAATTTGAGTATCGTATTTTTAAGCTTGTTTCAGGTAGGAGGTTTGAATTCAATATTTTAAAGCCATAAAAAATATTCATATTCTTTAATAAGCTATTTTTCTTTGCTGAAAAAGCTAAAATGCACTTTGCCATATTTCTTTACTTCCATAAAATTCAGGTGGTTCTCAAAGCTCATTTTATCAGAATGTTCGAGAATGAAAATTGCATCAGACTTAAGTAGATCATATTTAAAAAAGATATCAGGAATCGCTTCGAAATTATGCATATCGAATGGCGGATCGGCAAAAACCAGGTCGAACTGCTCTGTGCATTTTGAAATAAACTTAAATACGTCCGCTTTAAACACCTTAATTTGTTTATCGAGCTCAAACTCATTGCAGGTAGATTTAATAAAGCTATAATGCTTGTAGTTCATTTCAACCGTAGTGATGTTCTCACAGCCTCGAGACGCAAATTCATAGGATATGCTTCCGGTTCCACCAAATAGGTCAAGCACCTTTAATTCATCAAAGCTAATACGATTATTAAGGATATTAAAAAGGCTTTCGCGTGCAATGTCAGTTGTTGGTCTTGCCTTAAAGCTTTTTGGTGGTGAAAATCGTCTTCCTTTGAGTTTTCCGCTTATTACACGCATATGGCTAGATTAAATAGGTTGTGTTCAATCTGTTTATCACTTTCTGAAATTTTTAAACCAGAACTGTAATTGAAATGGTAGGAAAGGGGAGCTATTTGTGTTTGGCGTAAATATTTTTTCAAATTTTGATATAAGGTATTTTGTCGGTCGTTTATACCATGCATTAGAACAGTAGTACTGTTTGATGCTAGTTCGAGTTGCTCAAAGGTATAGAGAACAAAATAGATAAAGTCGTTGACATTGTTGTATTTAAATGAATTGCACAGTTTGAGTTTGCGAGATTCTAATACTACAATATCAAAGAAGTCAGCATGTATTCCTATGTGAATGATGCTTTTCTGTTTATTGTTTAAACTCGATAGCAAACAGGTTTCAACGAACGGGGAATAGTGCTGGTAAAACGAAATAGATTCGAATTGTGTTTTGGCTAAATGGTATAGGAATTTTGGAACGCTAAAAATATTCCAGGCATCAGCCATTTTTATTTTTTGAACTTGCAATTCAACATCTTCCAGTTCAATATTATGATTCAATTTAAATAGATCACCTTTTTTCGCAGGATCGTATAAAGCCGTAGGAACAAGTGTAGCTTTATTACTATCCAGCATAAATAGCACTTTTTTGTATGAGAATTGTAGTAGCTTTTCGGTTAACAAGGCCTCTTGTGTTTTTATTCCCTCTTTACTCTGATCGTTAAATGGAAGGTGAACAAAAGCGATGTAATTATTTACTACAGGATCCAGTACAGAAAAAGAAAGTCCATCCGAACTGCTTCGGATGGACAAAAAATAAGATGTTGTTATACTTTCGTCAAACGACTGGTCAACAACGTATGTATTTGACATGGTCTTACTCCCAGTTACCAGCGTTATTGTTTGCTGCTTCTAAAGAACCAACTTTAAGTCCTGGATATCTTTCTAATTTTTGTGTCTTGTCATTAAGGTTAATTACTTCTTGTGCTTCAAGTCCTTTTAAGTATACATTGTTGTGAACTTTAGCTTCGAAAACCTGAACTTTAACACCAGAACCGGTAACAACAACACCTGATCCCATTACAAATTTCTCGTCACCATCAACAAATGGAATGAAAGCTAAAGAATCTACAGCATAATTTGCCGGGAAAAGAGAATCTTTCACACTTACTCTAATTGTATCCCTTTTGATGATACCAAGTGCCAAGGCTTTAATCTCTGTAATACCTGCTTCTAACATACTGTCAGTAAGACTTCCTTCTTTCTTAACCAATGGTAAAGAATCGCTTAAAATAAAGTTGATTAAGGTGTCAAAGCTACCTGTGTATTTGTTGTGTACCGATTTGTACGCTACCTGAGCGTCACGGGTATACATCAATTTTTCCACATTAGCTTCTTTTCTAAGAGCGTGCTGCTCCTGAAAACGAATTGGTTTGTTAATACTTTCAACGCACAAATAGCCTAAGGCAATTATAGCAACAACAAGGACAATCTGAATAACTGT
Source organism: Carboxylicivirga fragile (assembly GCF_050589805.1). NCBI lineage: Bacteria > Pseudomonadati > Bacteroidota > Bacteroidia > Marinilabiliales > Marinilabiliaceae > Carboxylicivirga > Carboxylicivirga fragile. Next base: position 48,451 of record NZ_JBNGOY010000017.1, read on the forward strand.
TTTCATTATCTTTGGAATTTTGTTTTAGTTTGAATGCACAAATTTAAAAAAAAAATCAAATTATGATTTTCTAAAATGCTTTATCTACATTAAAAATGCTAAATAATCATATATCAAGCTTAATTAGGGACAAATTTAGTTTCGAACCAACATTTTCTCAAGCAAATTTAATTGATGGCTTAGGAAATTTTGTGATGAGTGAAGAATCAGATTCTGTTTGTTTGATTAAAGGATATGCTGGTACAGGTAAAACATCCTTAATGAAAGCTTTTACGGATGTGTTGGATGATATGGATATTCCATTTCAGATGATGGCACCTACAGGTAGGGCAGCTAAAGTTTTAAGTGCTTATACTCAAAAATCAGCTTTTACCATCCATAAACAGATTTATCGACGAGAAGCATCAAATAATGATTTTTCAAATTTTCATTTAAATTACAATAAATCAAAAGATGCCATTTTTATTGTGGATGAAGCGTCGATGATTTCGAATAGTAGCTTGGATTATACTATGTTTGGTTCGGGCCGCCTACTTGAGGATTTATTAAATTTTGTTTTCGGCAAAGGCAAATGCAAGCTTGTTATTATAGGAGATGTGGCTCAGTTGCCACCAGTTGGTTTCGATGATAGTCCTGCTCTGGATAAGGATAATTTGAGAAGTTTGGGGCTTAATGTGATTGACTATTTTTTAAGTGAGGTTGTAAGACAAGAAGAAGATAGTGGAATACTTTATAATGCGACTAAACTAAGGTTCTTACTTGATGAGCAGTTAAGTGAACCTGTTTTTCCTGATCTAGAAGCCGAAGGATATCCTGATTTTCGACGCATTACAGGTGAGGAGTTAATTGATGAGTTAACCTGGTGTCAGGATAATTATGGTTTAGATGAAACATTGGTCGTTTGTCGGTCGAATAAAAGAGCTAATTTATTTAATCAGGGTATTCGAAACAGTGTTCTTTTTCGAGAGGAGGAATTAACCTCGACGGATCATTTGTTGATAATGAAGAATAATTACCATTGGCTAAAGGATAGTAAAGAAGCCGATTTTATTGCTAATGGTGATATTGCTGAAGTTGTTAGAATTAATGGTTATGAGGAATTGTATGATCGTCGTTTTGCTAATGTTACTTTACGTTTGTCTGACTATAAATTGCTAGAGATAGATACTAAAATTGTATTGGATGCACTTCATACAGATACCGCAGGTTTTTCAAAAGAAGAACAGGAAACGTTTTTTAATAAGGTAATGGAGGATTATCAAGATGAAAAATCGCGGAGAAAACAATATGAAAAAGTAAAAGAGAATCCGTATTACAATGCTCTGCAGGTTAAATATGCTTACGCAATGACATGCCATAAGTCGCAAGGTGGTCAATGGAAGGCTGTTTTTATCGATCAGGGTTATGTGCCCGAAGACCAAATGGGAAGAAGTTATTTAAGGTGGTTGTACACCGCAATTACTCGTGCCACAGAGCGTGTTTATTTAGTGAACTTTAAAGATGAGTTTTTTCAGGATTAAAAAATCATGAAAGAATTGACAAAAATAAAAAAGGTACACTCATTATGTCGAGTGTACCTTTATATTTTAATGAAAAATCGAATTAAATTCCTAAATCCTTAACAATGCTATCAATAATTTTATCAGCCTCGTCATTGGCAGGATAATATTCTTCTTTACTATTCATTGGTACCTGAACTTCAAAATAGAATTTAATTTTAGGCTCTGTACCAGATGGTCGAACCGAAACTTTATATCCTTTTTCGGTGAAGAATTGAAGAACATTTGATTCTTCTGGTAAATCAATTGCTTCTTCCGTTTTGTTGAGTACATCCTTAGCCTTAAGCACTGAATAATCTTTAATGACTTTTATTTTGTCTCCAGCTAAAGTAACAGGCGGTGTACTTCTGAAATTTTGCATCAATTGCTTAATTTCATCTGCACCAGTTTTTCCTTCGCGAACAATATAGATCATTTTCTCTTTTGAGAAACCATACTCCATATAGATGTCTTGAAGAACATCGAATAACGTTTTACCTTGATCTTTGGCCCACGCTGCTATTTCTGCAGTGATAGTTATAGCAGCCACTGCATCCTTGTCGCGTACGTAATCGCCAGGAAGGAATCCGTATGATTCTTCGCCACCACAAATGTATTTCTTCTTTCCTTCTAACTCACGAATAACTTTAGCAATCCATTTAAAACCGGTGTAAACATCAAAATATTCAACATCGTTTTTAACGGCTATTTCTTTAATTAATTCGGTAGTTACAATGGTTTTAACAATGTATTCCTTCCCGGTTAATTTTCCAGTTTCTTTCCATTTCTTTATAATGTACCAAGTTAATAGTGTTGCCGTTTGATTACCATTAACAAGGATAAATTCACCTTTTTCATTTTTAACAGCAATACCTAAGCGATCAGAATCTGGATCAGATGCCATTACAATATCAGCATCTGTTTCGCGTGCTTTATTTAGCGCCATCTCAAGTGCTGCTGGCTCTTCCGGATTTGGAGAAACAACAGTTGGAAATTCGCCACTAACTACGTCTTGTTCTGGTACGTTTATTACGTTCTCAAATCCGCATTGACGAAGAGCAGCAGGAATCATCTTTACACCAGTACCATGTATTGGTGAATAAACTATTTTAAGATCTTTGTTGCGTTTAATGAGATTAGCATCTAAAACCAACGATTCTACTTGGTCAAGGAATTGCTTGTCCATATCCTCACCCAATTCTTCAATTAGGCTTTTGTTTCCGTCGAATTTAATATCCTGAACCGAAGTGATGTTGTTTACTTCGTCAATTACATTAGTGTCATGTGGTGCAGTTAATTGAGCCCCATCATTCCAATAAGCTTTGTAACCATTGTAGGCTTTGGGGTTATGTGAAGCTGTGATGATTACACCTGTTTGACAACCCAATTGTCGGATAGCATAAGATATTTCAGGAGTTGGGCGTAAATCCTCAAATAAGTAGGCTTTAATCCCATTTGCGCTGAAGATATCAGCCACCACTTCGGCAAATAAGCGGCTATTGTTTCTACAGTCGTAACCTATCACTGCACCTTTTTCTGAAACGTTAGCAAATTCTTTATTAATGTAATTTGCCAGCCCTTGTGTAGCTGCTCCTACCGTATAGCGGTTCATGCGGTTTGAACCTGGCCCCATGATTCCTCTTAAACCACCGGTTCCAAATTCCAGGTCTTTATAAAATGAATCAATAAGTGCTGTTTTGTCATCGTTGTTCATTAAATCACGGATGGCATCTTTCGTTGCCTCGTCGTATGCGCCATCGAGCCACGATTGTGCCTTTTCGATAACCTCTGTTAATACGTCTTGATTTTGCATTTTAGAATACTTGTTGGTGTGTTGATATTAGCTATTTAATTCTTTGATACATTTCTTTAAACTGTCTTTCCAGTATGGTATCTGTATCTTATATATGTCTTTAATCTTTCCTTTGTTTAAAACGCTATAATGCGGGCGAGGGGCAGCTGTTGGGTAATCTTTCGTTTCGATTGGAAGAACTTTACAGCTGATATTATTTAATTGGTGGATCGCCAATGTGAAATCGTACCACGAGCAAACGCCTTCGTTACTGTAATGATATATACCACTTGAAAAAGGTATGCTTTGATCAATGTCGCAATTGATAATATGTAGTATCACATTGGCAAGATCGTTTGAAAAAGTTGGGGTTCCAACTTGATCAAAAATTACACCCAATTGTTCACGCTCTGTCCCTAAACGTATCATTGTTTTTACGAAGTTATTACCATAAATTGAATATAGCCATGACGTACGGACAATAATTGAATTAGAATTACTGTTTAATAATTCTTGTTCCCCTTGTAGTTTAGTTTTGCCATATACTGAATTTGGGCAAGTGTCATCTGATTCAATATAAGGACGATGTTGTTTTCCATCAAATACATAATCCGTAGAGACATGAATTACTTTTGAGTTAGTGCTTGCACTAACTTCCCCAATTATTTTAAGAGCTATATGATTAATTTCATTGGCGAGTATAGTTTCTTCTTCTGCCTTATCCACTGCTGTATAAGCTGTGCAATTGATGATGTAATCATAATTATCAGCCTCAATGGTGTTTTTTATTGCTTGTTGGTCAGTTACATTGAGGGATTCAATGCTAGTAAAGTGAAAATTGCAGTTGTTTATAACTGTGTGAGAAGATTTAATATCCTGCCCCAACTGACCTTCTGAGCCTATAACTAATACCTTTGTCATTTATTAAAGGAAATTATATTCAGCCTCTTTGAACGAAGGAAGAGCACTGTCTTTGTGAGAAATGATTATTTTTTCATTTGGAATTTGCCAATCAATTGCAAGTTCAGCATCATTGAAGGCAATTCCTCTTTCCGACTCTCGATTGTAATAATTGTTACATTTATACATGAAGGTTGCTGTTTCAGTTAATACTGAAAAACCATGAGCAAAACCTTCAGGAATATAGAACTGCTTTTTATTTTCTGCAGACAGTTCGATTGATACATGTTGACCAAAAGTTGGTGATTTTTTACGCAAATCAACCGCTACGTCTAAAACTGTTCCTTCAAGTACTTGAACTAATTTTGATTGAGAATAAGGGGCAAGCTGGTAGTGCAGACCTCTCACCGTTCCATAGCATGATTTTGAAATATTATCTTGAACGAAAGAATCTTTGATCTTATGCTCATTGAATCGACTGTGGTTGTAACTTTCATAGAAGTAACCTCTGTCATCCTTAAAAAGTTGCGGTTCAATGATTAGCAAATCTTGTATTTTGGTCTCAATTACTTTCATGTATATTGGTTGATGTTATTATTGGGTAAAGTCAACTATAGTTGTGATTTATAGTATTTCAAAAATCAGGTTTATTAATCTAGCGCAAATATAAGTATTACGCTTGAATATTATAAGAAACAAAAGCTTATTCCAATTACATGAAACGACCCATGAGAAAAAGTTCTCATACACGAGGATGGTTATCTTTTGGGAGTTCCATCTGACCTTAAAAAACAAAAATATAAACAGATGAAATAAGCTTTTTTTTCTTTTAGCTTATTGATGGTCAGCTATCTTTACTAAATACTGACCATATTCATTTTTGCTTAAAGGTTCGGCTAATTTAAGTAGTTGCTCTCTGGATATGTATCCTTTGTTGTAAGCAATTTCTTCGAGACAAGCTACTTTTAAACCTTGTCTATTTTCAATGGTTGAGATAAAATTGCTGGCTTGAAGTAAACTGTCATGGGTTCCTGTGTCAAGCCAGGCAGTGCCACGACCTAGTCTGGTTAATGTTAATTTATCTTCCTCCAGGTACAAACGATTTAGATCTGTTATTTCCAGCTCACCACGTTTAGATGGTTTTAACGATTTAGCCTTGCTAATCACATCGTTTGGGTAGAAATACAATCCGGTAACTGCATAGTTTGATTTAGGTTCAGTTGGTTTTTCTTCCAATGAAATAACGTGTCCATTTTTATCAAATTCAGCTACCCCATATCGTTCCGGGTCATTTACGTAATATCCGAATACAACAGCGTTATCCTCTATTTTAGTTGCGGTTTCAAGTGTTTTACTAAATTCAAAACCATAATAAATATTGTCACCTAGTACTAGAGCTACATTGTCATCACCTATAAACTCTTCTCCAATAATGAAGGCTTGTGCCAATCCATCAGGTGATGGTTGTTCAGCATAGGTAATTTGTAAACCTAAATCACTTCCGTCTCCAAATAAATGTTTATAGAGGGGTAAATCATGTGGTGTGCTTATTATTAATATATCTCTGATACCAGCTAACATTAATACTGATAGAGGATAATATATCATTGGCTTGTCATAAACAGGAATGATCTGTTTCGAAATACTTTTAGTAACTGGGTATAAACGGGTGCCTGAGCCTCCTGCTAATATAATGCCTTTTCTTTTTGTCATGATTTGTTTTTTTTAGGTATTTAGTTTTGGTATTATTTTCTTGTCCAACCTTGTTTTAGCAAATTGTCGAAATAGTTGATTGTATTTTGTAGACCTTGTTCTAACTGAATTTTAGGCTCCCAGTTGTTGAGTTCTTTTTTCGCTAAAGAAATATCAGGTTGCCTCTGTGTTGGGTCATCTGCTGGAAGAGGCATGTATGTGATTTTTGATTTAGAATTAGTTAGTCGGATTACGGCTTCGGCTAATTCAAGCATCGAAAATTCATTTGGGTTGCCGATATTAACAGGACCATAAAAATCGTCTCTTGAACCCATCATACGTATCATTCCTTCTACCAGATCATCTACATACTGAAAAGACCTAGTTTGTTTACCATCTCCAAAAATGGTTATGTCTTCGTTTAATAATGCCTGCATTATAAAATTTGATACTACTCTACCATCTTCCGGGTTCATCCTTGGTCCATACGTATTGAAGATGCGAATGATTTTAATGGCAACATCATTTTGTTCGTGATAGTTAATGAATAAACTCTCAGCACAACGTTTTCCTTCATCATAACATGAGCGAATACCAATTGGGTTTACATTTCCCCAGTATGATTCTGGTTGGGGGTGAATTAGGGGATCGCCATACACCTCACTTGTTGAGGCTTGCAGGATTTTCGCTTTAGTACGCTTTGCAAGACCAAGCATGTTAATGGCTCCCATTACCGATGTTTTTATCGTTTTAATGGAGTTGTATTGGTAATGAACGGGTGAAGCCGGACAAGCCAGATTGTATATTTCATCAACCTCAATAAAATATGGGTGTGTTACATCGTGACGAATTAATTCGAAGTATGGATTATCCAGAAGGTGTACAATGTTGCTTTTGGAACCGGTGAAATAATTATCTAAGCAAATAACCTCGTTACCTTCCTTAATTAAACGTTCACATAAGTGTGAACCAATAAAGCCGGCACCTCCAGTAATCAATATTCTTTTATTCATTTTTTTTCTTTTAATAAGCTACGATAAAGCTTTATTGCGAATTTGTGTCGACCACAAAATGGCAATATACATTATTTTTAAATCCCAAAAATACAAAACTAATCTACTTCACTTAGTCTTTTTGATAAACTACTTCCATATAATGATGAAAACGGTGAAGTACTTTTAAATAAGAAAGCCTGAATGCTATAAGTATTCAGGCTTTCTTATTTGTAATTGTAGCTTATAATAATTCTGTTTGACGACCAATACTATAATACGTAAAGTCGTTTTCCTTCATTTCGTTAGCATCATAAATGTTACGCCCATCAAAAATGACATTATTATTCATTAATTTTTTCATCACCTTAAAGTTTGGTAGGCGGAATTCCGGCCACTCCGTAATCAGGATTAAGGCATCGGCATCAATTAATGCGTCGTATTGATCTTTTCCATACTCGATTCTGTCGCCAAGTGATTTCTTTGCTTCCTCAGTAGCAACAGGATCATAGGCCTTTACCTTAGCACCAGCTTCCAACAAGGCTTCAATTATTACCAGAGATGGCGCTTCGCGCATGTCATCAGTTTGTGGCTTAAAAGACAAACCCCAAACACCAAAGGTTAATCCTTTTATGTCAGGGAAATGTTTTTTCACCTTCTTTACCAACACTTTTTTCTGATCCTCATTTACCTCTTCTACCGATTCAAGTATACGTAGATTATAATTATTCTGCTGAGCTGTTTTGATTATAGCTTTTACATCTTTCGGAAAACATGAACCACCATAACCAGCACCAGGGTATATGAACTTATTTCCAATACGCGAGTCTGATCCTATGCCTCGTCTTACGTTAGCTGCATCAGCTCCAACAATTTCGCATAAGTTTGCGATATCATTCATGAAACTAATTTTGGTTGCTAACATGGCGTTGGCCGCGTATTTTGTCATTTCAGCCGATGGTACGTCCATAAATAAAATTGGATGCCCGTTTAATACAAATGGCTTATATAGACGACGCATAATCTTTTCTGCTTTTTCAGACTCCACGCCAACCACTATTCTGTCCGGCTTTAAGAAATCTTCAATGGCATTTCCTTCCTTTAGAAATTCAGGATTTGATGCCACATCAAAATCGATGCTAGCACCTCTTTTTTCAATTTCGTCTTGTACGGCAGCTTTTACTTTTTGAGCTGTTCCAATAGGTACGGTGCTCTTAGTTATAATCACCATGTGGTGGTTCATGTGTCGACCAATTTGACGCGCAACTTCAAGGACGTGACTCAGATCAGCACTGCCATCTTCTCCAGGAGGTGTGCCCACAGCGATGAAAATTGCTTCGGTTTGATCAAGGCTATCTTTTAGGTCAGTTGTAAAGTGTAATCGTTCTTTTTCAACGTTTGAAACAACCATTCGGTCTAAGCCAGGCTCATAAATAGGTATAATACCTTGTTTTAGTTTAGCTATTTTATCTTCATCAATATCAACACAAGTGACATTGACGCCAGTGTCTGCAAAACATGTACCTGTTACCAATCCAACATAACCTGTTCCGACAATAGAAATCTTCATATAATATATATTAGCTGTTCGTTTTAGTTCATTAATCAAGTTACTTAATCTTAATCATTCAAAAGTAAAAATTAATCGCAAATTTTAAATTATTAATTAGATCTAATTATTCCTGATTAAGATCAATTAATAATTGTTTTAAATATAATAGGTCTGGATTGAGATTTTTGATAGTTAAATAAAGTTAAAAGAGGCAAAGGGTGCCGAATTGTGGGTTTCCTGTGTTGATTAATTACTAAGATAGTTTTTTAAGATGGTAAAAAATGTCTACTTTTGCAGCGATTTTTTACATATATAATGTCTAACTACTAGTTAAGTAACAATTTATTAAGATGACAGAAGAAAAAGAAAATGTTCAGGAGCAGAATGAAGCTACTCCCGAAGTAAAGGAAACTCCGGTTGCCAACGAGCCTGTAGCTGCAGCTCCTGCAGAAGATTTCGATTGGGATGCATACGAAGCTGGCGATGTTGTTGGTGGTGGTATGGCTAAAGATGATTTAGCTAAAATGTATGACGAAACTCTTTCTACTATTTCTGAAAAAGAAGTAATCGAAGGTCAGGTTATCACTTTAACTAAACGCGAAGTTGTTATCAACATCGGTTTCAAATCTGATGGTATTGTAAGTCGTAACGAATTTCGTTACAATCCTGAATTAGCTGTTGGCGATACTGTTGAAGTATACGTTGAAAGCCAGGAAGACAAAAAAGGACAGTTGGTTCTTTCTCATAAGAAAGCCAGAGCTCTTCGCTCATGGGATAGAGTTAATGAAGCGTTGGATAACGATGAAGTTATCAAAGGTTACATCAAATGTCGTACTAAAGGTGGTATGATCGTTGACGTATTTGGAATCGAGGCTTTCTTGCCAGGATCTCAAATTGATGTGAAGCCTATTCGCGATTACGATATGTATGTAGGTAAAACTATGGAATTCAAAGTGGTTAAAATTAACCCAGAATTCAAAAACGTAGTTGTATCTCATAAAGCTCTTATTGAAGCTGAACTTGAGCAGCAGAAGAAAGATATTATTTCTAAGCTTGAAAAAGGTCAGGTTCTTGAGGGAACAGTTAAAAATATTACATCATACGGTGTCTTCATTGACCTTGGTGGTGTTGATGGATTGATTCACATTACTGACCTTTCTTGGGGACGCGTTTCGCATCCAGAAGAAATCGTTCAGTTGGATCAGAAATTAAATGTAGTAATTCTTGACTTTGATGATGAGAAGAAGAGAATTGCACTTGGATTAAAACAATTAACAGCTCATCCTTGGGATTCGTTAGATACTGAGATGAAAGTTGGTGATGTTGTTAAAGGAAAAGTGGTTGTTATGGCTGACTACGGCGCGTTTGTTGAAATCGCTGCTGGTGTTGAAGGTCTTATCCACGTTTCTGAAATGTCATGGTCACAACACTTACGTAGCGCTCAAGATTTCTTGAAAGTAGGCGACGAGGTAGAGGCTATGGTATTAACATTGGATCGCGACGAGCGTAAGATGTCTCTTGGTATTAAGCAATTAAAAGCTGATCCATGGGAGAAAATCGAAGAGAAATATGCTGTTGGAAGCAAGCACAGTGCAACCGTGCGTAACTTCACTAACTTCGGTGTATTTGTTGAGATTGAAGAAGGTATTGACGGATTAATCCACATCTCTGATCTTTCTTGGACTAAGAAAATCAAGCACCCAGCTGAATTTACTGCTATTGCAGAGCAAGTTGAAGTGGTTGTACTTGAAATCGACAAAGAAAACCGTCGTTTAAGCTTAGGTCACAAGCAATTGGAAGAGAATCCATGGGATGTATTCGAAACTATCTTTACAGTTGATTCAGTTCACGAAGGTACTATCGTTGACATCTTCGACAAAGGTGCTGTAATTGCATTGCAGTATGGTGTTGAAGGATTTGCTACTCCTCGTCATTTAGTGAAAGAAGATGGATCAGCTTCTAAAGTTGACGAAAAGCTTGATTTCAAAGTGATTGAGTTCAATAAAGCAGCTAAGCGTATCATTCTTTCTCACTCTCGTGTATTCGAAGATGGTAAGAAGGGTGAAGAGGTAGCAGCTAAGAAAGCTCAAGCCAAAACAACGAAAAAAGGCGTGAAGAAGTTGAATGATAACTTAGAAAAAACTACTTTAGGAGATATTTCTGATTTAGCTGCACTGAAAGATCAGTTAGAAGCTAGCGAGAAATCACCAAAAGAAGATAAAAAATAAGTTAAAATAATAGGAATGGACTTCAAGATTGATAAGTTAGATGAATTTACTGTAGTTCAGGTGCTGAAAGAAAAGTTGGATACACATGTGGCTCCAACTTTAAAATCAGAACTGGTACTCTTATCTGGTAATGGTGAAAAGAATATTTTACTTGATCTGGGTAAATGTAATTATTGTGATTCATCGGGTTTAAGTGCAATTCTTGTTGCCAACCGATTGTGTAAAAATGCCGATGGTGCATTTGTGTTAGCAGGCCTTCAGCCAGCCGTAGAACGTTTGATCTCGGTTTCGCAGCTCGATTCTGTTTTAAACATTGCACCTGCACTTGATGATGGTATTGAAATGATTCGTAAAGCAATTGAATCGTAGATATTGATGAATAACTTTTCGGTAACCATACTCGGAAGTAATTCAGCATTACCAACATCAGATAGATATCCAAGCGCTCAGATACTTAATGTGTCTGAGCGCTTTTTTTTGATTGATTGTGGTGAAGGAACGCAGATGCAATTGCGAAGGAATAAAGTAAACTTCTCCAAGATTCACCATATTTTCTTATCTCATCTTCATGGAGATCATGTATTTGGTTTAATGGGATTGATCTCTACTTTTGGATTACTGGGCCGTACTGCTAAATTACACATCCATGCACATTCCGATTTAAAGGGCATCTTACAACCGCAGCTCGATTATTTTTGTGCTGATTTGCCGTATGTTATCGAATTCAGTGATTTGACATATGATGAGAAGGTGCTCATCTATGAAGATAAAAAAGTAAAGGTTGAATCTTTTCCTTTATCGCATCGCATACCAACCTGTGGCTTTAAGTTTACCGAACAGCCTAAAGAAGCTAACATACGTAAGCCAGCTATTTTTAAGTACGATCTTCAGGTTCGAGAAATAGTAGCCATAAAAAATGGTGAACCTTTTACTGATGATCAGGGTAGAGTGGTGCCTGAAGAAGAACTCATTATTCCTGCTCCCAAACCACGAAGTTATGCGTATTGTTCTGATACAAAGTATTATCGGAAGTTAATTTCTCACATTCAAGGGGTTGATTTACTCTACCACGAAGCCACTTTTATGCACGATTTGAAAGCGCTCGCTAAGTCATCGATGCATACCACCGCCAAACAAGCTGCTACCATTGCGCGAGATGCGGGAGTTAAGCAATTACTGCTAGGTCATTTCTCAAGCCGTTATCGCGATCTACAGCCACTACTTAAGGAGGCTAAGGGCGTATTCGAGAACAGTTTACTGGTTAAGGATAATGCTGTTTTTGAAGTTTATTAAATAAGCACAACCTAGAGTTATATATCTGATTATTTAGTGTGGATTTAATTAAAATTACACTTTTGTTTATATAATTAAATAATTAATTATACATTCGCGGCAGTTTTGTGTTTGACGAGTATCGCACTTGTCAATAAAGGGAATTCGGTGCAAATCCGAAACTGTACCCGCAGCTGTAAGCTCCACAAAAATGTTTAATACTACAAACCACTGTTATTTATAACGGGAAGGTGCATTAAACAGGAGTAAGTCAGAAGACCTGCAAAACGAAAACTATTGTGGCGTAAACAATTTCGGGTTAAGATTTTACAACACGCAGTATTTTATTTGAATACATATTTTAATGACACGGTTTTGTATTGTTGCAGTATTGCAATGGTGTGTTTCTGTTCGCATTTTGCAGCTAAATATATTTGCTGTAAAAAGTAGATTGGAATGCACCTTATCAATTGTAAGAAAGGCCTTTGTACCTCCCGGTATAAAAATGCCCAAGTCCTCGTATTTCTCAAATCACATTTTTAATCTATCCCAAATTATTTTAAGATGAATTTATTTAAGCAAGCACTACTATTCATAAGTATAAGTTCATTATTCTGTACTTCCTGTTCTTTCTCAGAAAAAGAAAAGAAACAAGTACAAACAAAAGAAGCCATTGTACTTGCCACCTTTGGCTCCTCGTACGAAAATCCGCAAGCAACATTTAAGACTATTAATAAATGTGCTCATGAGCATTTCCCAAATCAAGAAATTCGCTGGGCTTACACATCCAATTTCATCATAAAAAAGTTGCGCGAAGGAAGGGGACAGGGCAGCTTGAATGGTAAAGAGATTCGTATTTACACACCAGCTGAAACTTTGGAGCAATTGATAAAAGAGGGCTATCGAAAAATTTATGTGCAGTCACTTCACATCATTCCAGGTGAGGAGTATGATGAGTTGTTGGAGGCCACTAAATTAGTTGAAAATAGATATCAAGATGTTGATATTGTGATAGGAACACCTTTGTTGACTTCTGAAAAGGATATTAAGGAAGTGGCACATGTACTGGCTAATAAATTTAGTGAAGAAATTAAACAAGGTCCTGTACTATTTATGGGCCACGGTACGCCTCATGAAGCAGACGCCAAATATACCAAGCTACATGACGAGCTACAGAAAATCAATAGCGACTTTTATGTAGGTACTGTTGAAGGCATTGGATTTGAAGATGGCTCATTAGCCATAGGAAGTATTATTTCAAGATTAGATCAATGTACTACTAAAGCCACAACGCTTTGTATTACTCCATTGATGTCGGTAGCAGGCGATCATGCCTGTAACGATTTAAACGCTGATACTGGCGAAACCGATCCTGCCGAACAAAGCTGGAGAGAGCAACTGGAGGCTAAAGGTTATACCGTAAATGCCAATATGAATGGTTTGGGTGATTATTCCGAAATCAATGCCATTTGGATGAGTCATCTTGAAGAGGTAAGAAAGTAACAATTGGATTAGTAAAAAAGCAATAAGAGGTATTTACATTATTTAAATGTAGTTGCCATTTTAAAGATATTTGTATTATGCAGAAGTTTTGCATGTCTATTTTGGCGATGTTAATTGTTTGGACAGCATCGGCACAACAAGAGGTTATTATTTCAGGTAAAGTACTTGATGAAAACAATCAAGCTTTAATAGGAGCCAACGTTTATATTAATGGTACAACCTACGGAACAGCTACAAATAAAAATGGAGAATTCATTTTAAAAAACATTGCACTTAACCAGTATCAGTTGTGTGTTTCCTATTCAGGATATAAAAGGCTTAGAATGGCCATAGATGCCACTACTGATAAAACAGATCTGGTTCTTCGATTGGAACAATCAAAAGGAAATTTAGGAGAAGTAGTGGTAACAGGAACAGGTACACCACATCACTTAAAAACTGCGCCTGTGCCAACCGAACTATTAACGAAGAAAATGATTGAAAATACGGCAGCTCCTGATTTTGGAACCTTAATGGGAGCTGTTAGTCCATCCTTTGATTTTAGCCCAAATACCATGGGTTCGAATATGATGTTGAATGGTTTAGGTAACGATTTTATTGTGATATTGCTTGATGGCAAGCGTATGTATGGCGATGTGGGTGGAATGAATGATTTAAGTCGTATTAACCCAGCCATGATTGAACGTATTGAAGTGGTAAAGGGAGCATCCTCATCGCTTTATGGCTCGGATGCCATTGCTGGTGTAATCAATATCATCACCAAGAAGTCGAATCGTAAATTTGAAGTTGGTAATCAAACCCAATATGGTTCATTTAATACGCTTCAGCAGAATAACAACATTGATTTTACAGCTGGTAAATTGAGTGGTCGAACTCTATTCTCGCTAAAGCAAAGCGATGGGTGGCAAAATAGCGCTTACGAAATTGACGGTGATGATCTTGTTGAAACTAAAGCCATGACTCAAAATGCTTACATCAATAAAAATATAAGTCAGTTGTTGGAATACAAGCTCACAAAAAGTCTTAGTTTATATGGCAATGTAGCGCATTACAACAATGATATTTCGGTACCGGTTGAGGTGAAAAACTATGGCTATTTCTTTGAGGATTTTAATTATAGCCTCGGAGCAAACTATATCTTTTCGCCCACATCAACACTTAGTTTTGATTATACCTCTGATCGCTTTACCTACTATTATAAGTACAATCAGGATTATAAGGATTATACAACTGGTGAGCTGAGTTTAAACAATGATCAACAGCGTAAGGATTATAATCTTAAATGGGTTAAGAAATTTAACGATAAGCATGTACTATCTTTGGGTAGCGAGTATGTAGAAGAGATTTACCGCTCCGAAGGAAGAGTGGTAAATGGCAAGGCTACCGCCAATACTTTTTCGCTTTATGCGCAGGATGAAATGACTATATTCAGCCATTTAATGCTTACTGCCGGCCTTCGTGTTGTCAAGCACAATCAATTTGGTATGGTAGTTACACCAAAACTTTCAGCTCTTTATAAGTTGAATGCATTTAATTTGCGCGCTACGTACTCAAGAGGTTTCAAGGCACCTACCATGAAGGAGTTGTATTACCGTTATGAGAAGAGGGGTAGCTTATATTTGGGCAATACAAACCTTGATCCGCAAACATCCAACTATTATAGTGCTGGTGTTGATTTCAACAAAAACTGGTTATCAACAAGTATTAGTGCTTACCAAAACGATGTGGATGGATTAATTGCCTATGAGGAAATTGAAACCAGTGCGGCTGATGCAGCCAATGGAATAAAGCGCACTAAGCAACATTACAATGTAGAGCAGGCTAGGACTAAAGGTGTTGACTTTATGTTTGACATTCGCTTACCTCATAATTTCACTCTGGGTGGTGGTTACAGCTATGTAGATGCGCGTAATGAAACAACAGGAGAGCGCTTATCATATGTGGCCCACAACTATGCCAATGTGAGAGCAGGCTATTTTCATGATTGGAACAACTATCAATTGAATGTTCAAGTGTTGGGGCGAATTCAGGATGAAAAGTACAATGCATACAATAATAGCGCAAAAGGATATAATCTGTGGAAACTAACTACGGTTCATAAATTTGCATCCTTTGGGAGTTTTAATCTAAGTGCAACTGCTGGTATTGACAATGTTTTTGATTACGTAGATGATGCACCATTTGGTACTTACTATGGCACCATTACGCCTGGCCGTACCTTTTTTGCTGGTTTAAATATTTATTTCACCTTATAATAAGATGGTAGCCAAGCATATGAGCCTTTTTAGGAAGATACTGTTACAAATTCACAAAATAACAGGTTCATTTCTGAGCCTTTTATTTGTAATGTGGTGTGTTTCGGGTATTGTGCTTATATATGTTGGTTTTCCGCATGCCTCACGGCAACAACGATTTGAACACCTTGATTATATCAGGTCTGCTGATTTTTCCAAAATTCAACCTTTACCTGCCGCCATAACAGGGAAGGTTGAATTGGAAAAGTATCCCAACACAATGGTGTATCGCGTTTACAAAGGTAAAAAGGCACAGAAGGTTTATAATGCCCAAACGCTGGAAGCTATTTCAGTATTTAATAGGAATGATGCCATAAAAATGGCAGAGAGCTTCGCCAATAGTTCGGTTCAAAAAGTGGATTCAATGGTAGAATTGGACTCGTGGATTCCTTGGCGATATTACGAGCCCTTATTGCCGTTTTATAAATGCTACATGAACGATGAAGCTAGAACTGTGGTTTATGTATCCTCGGTGAGTGGACTGGTTGTTCAAAAGACCGATCAAATTAGTAGGTGGATGGGACGAATTGGTGCTATCCCACATTGGATTTATTTTAAACAATTACATACTAAAGCTCAATTGCGCAAACAGGTGGTGGTTTGGTTAGGTATCCTTAGTTTGATTGCATGCATTAGTGGATTGTGGTTTGGCATTTATCGATTAAAAAGAAATGATAAGCAAGTTATAAGCGGCATTACTGTTTATAAAAAGTGGTGGTACAAGTGGCATCATATCAGTGGTTTTGTTTTTGGTATTGTTATGAGCACCTTTATATTGAGTGGTATTTTCTATACTACAGGTGTTCCCGATTGGATGGTTGAGAATACTCCAAAATCTCCTCTTCGTGAGTGGAATAAAGGAATTAAATCAGCCCCTAGAATTGCACCTCATATCATTTGGAACCAACTTCGTAATCAAGATGGAGTGCGTAAGATTGCCTGGGCATCGTACATGAATACAAATGTGGTTGAAGTATATTATCAGGATTATAAAAATCCTATTGTATACAGATTCAACGATAAAGAGCTACTTGAGCCAATTCAGCTTGGAAAAGATGAGGTGATGAATTATGCTAAATCTTTGTTTGGTTCAGAAATTAGCCTTAGTGTTCAAAATGACTATGATTACTACTACGAAGCACAAGGTATGTTTCATCGTCCAATTCCAGCATTTAAAATAGAGTTAAACAATCTTTATAATACTTGCTTGTTTGTAAATCCTAATTCAGGTAAAGCAGTGTATTATCTGGATAATAATAAACGCAGTAGACGATGGTTAGCTAAAGCCTTGCATAAGTTTGATTTTCCTGTTTTGAAATCGCAAAATAAGCTTCGGATTAGTCTCCTGATATTGGCCTTGTTAGGTGGTTTGTTTCTAAGTATTAGTAGCGTAGTTCTTGGTGTTAAATGGTTTAAAAGAGTTATTAAATGAGTGGGTATAAATTAATATTGTTATGTTTTTGTCTTGCCTTTTGTTGCTTGCTAGGAGCTTGCACAGCAAATCAAAATCAAACCAGTAGACTGAAAGATGGAGCGCCAGTTCAATTGTTAGATGCGAAGGGCTTTTCCATTGATACCTGCGGAAATAAATCGGCTTTGACCATTTATAACCTTAAGGACTCCTTAAATGAGTTAGCTCATTTCGTTTTGCTTCCTCAAAGTCACAATGAACCCTTGACTACCAACGAAATTAAGGTGCCTTGCCAGCGTATTATTTGTTTAAGTTCAACTCAGTTAGCATACCTAATAGAATTGGATGCCTTGGATAATGTGGTTGGTATTAACAGCAGTCGGCATTTATTCAATACCAATATCAAAACAGAAATAGAAGAAGGTAAAGTTCTTCAGGTTGGTAAGGAAGGTGTTTTTGATATCGAAAAAATCATTGCTCTGCAACCTGACGTTATTTTTGTATCACCATTTAAAACAGGAGGCTACGATGCTTTGCGAAATCTTAATATTCCACTGGTACCGATTGCAGCTTATGCCGAAAATTCACCCTTGGGCAGAGCTGAGTGGATAAAGGCAATGGCACTTTTTACAGGTCATAACCAAAAGGCTGATTCAATATATAATTATATAAGAAACGATTACAATCAATTAAGGCAATTGACCAAAGATGTAGCGTATCGACCAAGTGTGTTTAGTGGAAAAATGAAAGGAGGCGCTTGGTATGTGGCAGGAGGTAATAGTTTTTTTGCCCATTACTTTAGAGATGCTGGTGCCGATTATGTCATAAAAGATGATAGAGTTGGGGCTATCCCAATGGACTATGAAAGCCTGTACAATATTGCGCATGATGCTGATTATTGGCGATTATTAACCAGTTCGCCTTCGGGTTTTAATAAAAAAGCTTTGGCTGCTGAAGATCATCGCTATACTGTTTTTAAGGCCTTTGAAACGGGTAATGTTTTAACATGTAATTTGCGAGAAGTGCCTTACCGGGAGGAGTCGTGCATTAAGCCTAATGTTTTGTTGGCAGATTACATATCACATTTTCATCCCGACTTATTACCCAATTACCAACCAACTTACTGGAAACGAATAAATGAATGAAAATAAACCAGATAACCTACCTATTCGAATGAGTGGTACATTTAGTATGCTCGCCATATTATTGGTGAGTGTACTATTTGTTTTTAATTTGATGTTTGGTTCTGTTTCCATTCCTCTTGAAGCTGTTTGGCAGTTATTGACAGGTGGCGATACGGATAATGTGGTTTGGCACAACATCATGTTACAATCGCGACTGCCACAAGCCATGGTGGCTTTAGGTGCTGGAATGGCCTTGGGTATAGCTGGATTACTTATGCAAACTCTATTTCGAAACCCCTTGGCGGGTCCATCTGTGTTGGGTATTTCTTCAGGAGCTAGTTTAGGTGTGGCTTTTGTAATTCTTGTGGCAGGTCAGTTATTTGGCATATCCTTTAGTCAGCTTGGTTTATTTGGCGATGTTTCATTATTATTTGCCGCATTGGCTGGATCCTTAGGTATATTACTCATTATTCTATTGGTGTCACAAAAAGTAGGCGGAACCTTGTCTGTGTTGATCATGGGTGTAATGATAGGCTATCTAAGTAATTCGCTCGTTGGAATAATGAAATACTATAGCCTCGAAGAAGATGTACATACCTATGTAATATGGGGATTGGGTAGTTTCTCTCGTTTACCTCTTGAGCGTGCTCAGTTGTTTTTGATGCTAATTATAATACCATCACTGGGATGTTTATTTCTTTCTAAATGGCTTAATTTATTGTCATTGGGAGATAATTATGCCAAGAATCTGGGCTTACGGATTAAGCGTTCGCGAATGATAATAATTATGATGTCGGGTTTGCTTACGGCATTGGTTACAGCCTTTTGCGGACCAATTGTTTTTATCGGTATGGCAGTACCACATCTGGCAAAAATAATCTCACGAACATCTAATCATTTCGTACTCATTTTAAATGCTGGCATTTTGGGAGCAGCCACAGCACTCTTTTGTAATTTAATTGCCCGTTTACCAGGAATAGATACAGCCTTACCTATTAACTCGGTCACTGCATTTGTGGGTGCACCTGTGGTAATATCGGTGATTTGGAATCGTAGAAAAGAACAATTGGGAGATAGCTAAATGGGAAAGATACTTGAACTAGAAAATCTAAACATTGGTTATACCCAGGCCGGGCACCGCAAAGAGGTCGCCAGTGATTTGTGCGCTTCATTGATGAAGGGTGAAATGACTTGTTTGCTAGGCGCCAATGGAAAAGGCAAAAGCACCTTGATGAAAACCATTTGTGGCTTTCTCAAACCCTTGAATGGGAGTTTGCAATTTAATGGTCGTGATATTACACGGATGACGGAGCGTGAAATGGCCAAAGAAATAGCCATTGTTTTGACAGAGAAAATTTCTACTCCCAATGCTACCGTTTTCGAATTGGTAGCCTATGGTCGAAGTCCGTTTACAGGATTTTTGGGTCGCCTATCAGCTAAGGATAAGCAAATTGTAGATGAAGCCATATTTGCCTGTGGAATTCAGCATAAAAAGTATTCACCTTTGGCGGCTTTGAGTGATGGAGAGCGTCAAAAGGCAACCATTGCAAAAGCACTGGCTCAGGATACGCCTTTAATTTTATTGGATGAACCAACTGCATTTTTGGATTTGCCTGCGCGCGTTGAGATAATGCAATTGCTACGCAAACTGGCTTCGGAAAAAGGTAAGTCTATTCTCATGTCAACTCATGATTTGGATTTGGCCTTACAAATGTCCGATCGTTTATGGCTGTTGCATCACGATCAGATTGTGGCTGGTAGTCCGGAGGATTTAACCCTTATAAATGCTTTTCAGAGTATGTTCAATAAAGGTGGAGTTGAGTTTGATAATAAAACAGGCATGTTTAAGGTGCTTTATAATCACGAGAGCTTGTTGCCAGTTCATGGGCATGGCTTTGAATATGTGTTGCTACGACGTGCATTTGCCCGTAAAGGCATTAAGTTGATTCAAGGTAAGCAGAATGAAGCGGTTTGGATCAATATTATGAATAATTCAACTCGTCCTTATGTATTGATGAATGGTGAAGATGTATCAGAGGACTTTGCTTCGATTGAAGAAACAGTTAAAAGAGTTATACAACAATTAAGTCAAACCTCTTCTGTAAAGTTTGAGGTAAATGAAATAACAAGTAATTAAATGAAGGTAGCAGCTGTAAATGCATGGTCGGAGCCGCTTAATACCTATCAAAATATTAAGGGGATAGGAGCAATACTTATGGGCTTACAACGCGAGGGTGTTGAATATGCTTTATTCCCCGAACTATGTGTTTCGGGTTATTTAAATAGCAAAAAGCAGCTTGCTACATATATAGATGAGCACTCTTTAATACTTGATCAACTGCATCAATTGTCTAGCAATACAAGCCTTGTTTTTTCGGTGGGCTTGCCCGTACCATTAAATTCTGGCTGGGGCATAGGTCAGCTTACTTTTAAGAAAGGAAAGCTAATATCTCAACATGCTAAAACGCACTTGTCGGTTCATGAGAAAGAAACCTTTGAGGCAGGCACCAACCTGAAATTAGCAAAAGTGAGTGAATTTAAGATGGGCATGCACCTATGTCTCGAAAGCCATTATCCGGAATTATCAATGAGCTACCAGCATAATGGTGCTAATTTACTGTGTTATGCCTTTGCATCACCTCGCGAATCCCCAGAAAAGAAGCTTGAACGTTTTAGCATGTATTTAAGGGCACGAGCCTATGATAATGCGTGTTATGTAATGGCTTGCAATCAAACAGGTTTAACACCAAGTGGGAAAAGGTATTCGGGTGCAGCACTAATTATTTCGCCAAGGGGTGAGGTTTTGGCTCAATCCTTTGGTGAGGAAGCGAACTATTGCATAGCTAACATTGAATTGAATAGCATATCAAAAATTAAAAATAGTCAAATGAGTGATTTTCCAGCTTATAGAAATGCAGAGTTGGAGATATAGTTCTAAAATGTAAAAGCGATTAAATGATATATTATTGTTATCCAATGGGTATGACCTCAGGTGTGATGATTTCAAGAATGAAGTAAGTCCTTAGTAAGACCGAGAAGCTGAGAACTTGCTTCGAAGATCACTCGGCCGCACTTAGGAATTGCTAAAGGATTGAATTCTGAACACATGTAGTCTTGATTTTCTTTGTTTCGTTTCTTGTATTAAGACAAGAAATGAAAAGCCGCGCGGCTTGAGCGAAGTTTTTAATAAAATAATTTGAGTTTAGTAAATAATACTAAAAAACATGAAGCATTCATCATTTCTAATAGCCGCCCCAAAAAGTAACTCTGGTAAAACCATGGTTACCCTCGGTCTTATTCAAGCTTTGGTAAAACGGGGATTGAAAGTGCAGCCCTTCAAGAGTGGACCTGACTACATCGACCCCATGCATCATACCAAAGTGGCTGGGCAAGCTTCTTATAACCTCGACTTATGGATGTCGAACAAGGAGCATGTTGAGGATCTCTATCAAGAACATGCCTCAAAATCGGAGGTATCGATTATTGAAGGAGTAATGGGCTTGTTTGATGGGGCTAAAAAAGATGAAGGAAGTTCGGCAGCATTGGCTTGCATGCTGGATGTACCAGTAATTTTAGTTGTAGATGCTTCAAGTGTGGCATATTCAATTGCTCCGCTTTTGTATGGCTTCAAACATTTTAATAAAGAAGTTAAAATAGCTGGTGTCATCTTTAACAAGGTAGCTGGCGAAGGCCACTTCGAGTTTTTGAAGGAAGCTGCCATTGATGCGGGTGTTGAAGTGCTTGGTTATATGCCACGCGATGAACGCTTAGCTATTGAGTCACGACATTTAGGTTTGCATCTCCCTGGCGAAAACAAGAATTTGACCATTGTAGAAACAGCGGCGGAACTGTTGGAGCAACATGTAAATATCGAACGCTTACTTCAATTGACTCACTCAGAACTTCATCCGGTTGATAAACAGGAACCTACTTGTAGCTTTGACCAATTGACTATTGCACTGGCCAATGATGAGGCTTTTAACTTTTCATATCGAGCCAATCGAGATGCTTTGGATCGTCTGGGAAATGTAATAGAATTTAGTCCTTTAAATGATAAAGCCATTCCAAAGAGTGACTTATTGTGGCTTCCAGGAGGATATCCTGAGTTGTTTGCCGGGCAATTGGCTAATAATAAAACGATGCACCAAAGTATTCATGCACATATCGATGCTAACAAGGCGGTGATAGCCGAGTGTGGAGGCATGATGTATTTGGGAAATCAACTAATTACTAAGGATAGAAGAAAGTATCGGATGGCTGGTGTATTTGATTTCGATACGTCGTTTGAAACCATGAAATTGCATTTGGGCTATCGCCTTATTAAGGATGGATCAATCGAATTAAAAGGCCATGAATTTCACTATTCTGAAATACAACAAAAGAATGATTTGCCCCAAGTTTTGGATGTAAAAACAGCTAGGGGCAGAAGTAGTGATATGGCTATCTATCGAAGGAATAATTGTTGGGCATCATACATGCACCTTTATTTAGGAGAAACAGAACACATGATAAACTTTTTAAAACAACTGGGATTATGCCAAAACAAGGAATATTAATTGGGGTAGGGTTAGGGCCTGGCGATCCCGAATTAATTACATTGAAGGGATTGAGAGCACTGGAAAATGCAGATTTAATCTTTTACCCAGCAAGCGAAATTAATAAGGGTGGTGCTAAATCCTATTCTGGGGAAATATTGCAGAGTCTGCAATTGAAAGTGCCAACTAAACCCTTGCTAATCCCAATGACGGGTAAGGATAGAAATGTATTTTATGCCAAAGCTTTTGCCCAAATAGTAGAAGAATTGAATAATGGTAAACGAGTGGTTGTTGTATCGGAAGGCGACTTGCTTTTCTATAGCACCTTCGGCTATATTTTTAAGCTGGCGCAAGCTGCGGGCTTAACTTCTGAATTGATTCCCGGTGTACCAGCCTTCATAGCAGCCGGATCCGAGGGGTATCAGCCTATTGTTGAAGGCAATACTTCGCTTAAAGTAATGGCTCGTCCCCAAAGTTATGATGACATTAATACAGCTCTAGAAACTAATTCCACCTTGGTAGTTATGAAAATGAGTGTACTGAAGGATTGGCATAATTACTTAGAACAGTGCAATCGTCCTTTTTTCTACATTGAAAAGGCAGGAACTTCTGAGCAGTTTTCAACTACCAAAGCCGAAGACCTATTAAACCGACAAATACCCTATTTTTCATTAATGATCTTTTATGCAAACTAAAATATACAGTGTGGGCATAGGCCCCGGAAGTGAAGAATACCTGACTCCACAAGCTAGTAGAGCCATTGAATTGGCCGATGTGATAGTCGGCTATGGTCCTTACATAAATTATATACGGCGTTTAATTGCTGGAAAGCCAGTTATACACACTGGCATGAAAAAGGAACGCGAGCGTGCTCGTAGGGCTTTTCAAGAGGCCGAAGAAGGTAAGAACGTGGCTGTGATTAGCAGTGGCGATTCAGGTGTTTACGGAATGGCTCCACTCTTGTGGGAGATGAAGGAAGAAGTCGACAGTTCCAT
The DNA here is from genome assembly GCF_050589805.1 of Carboxylicivirga fragile. NCBI lineage: Bacteria > Pseudomonadati > Bacteroidota > Bacteroidia > Marinilabiliales > Marinilabiliaceae > Carboxylicivirga > Carboxylicivirga fragile. The sequence goes on from NZ_JBNGOY010000017.1 coordinate 72,279, forward strand.
CGAGATCGAAGTTGTACCGGGTATCAGTGCTATGTTTGCGGCTGCTGCTAAGCTTGGAGCACCGCTTGGTCATGATTTCTGTTCCATCTCTATGTCTGATTTATTAACGCCTTGGGAGCGAATCGAAAAACGCATTCATGCAGCCGCAGTGGCAGATTTTGTTACGGCGGTTTACAATCCAGTTAGCAAAGGACGCTTTTGGCAATTGATGCGTTTAAAGGAAGTTTTTCTACAGAGTCGACCAGCCAATACTCCGGTTGGACTGTTGCGTAATGTTGGGCGTTCCGATGAGGAAATGAAGGTTTTAACATTGGATCAACTAGAGGCTGATATGGTGGATATGTTTACGGTTGTAATTATTGGCAATACGCAAACACGCGAATTCAATGGGCATATGATAACGCCACGAGGTTATTATGCCAAGAAGGAGGAATCAAATGACAAGGTAGGACGACAAATAATGAATGAGAGTTTCCGTACTATCTTAAAAGAGATTGATACGGATGGTTTTTCGCTGGAACATACTTGGGTATCCTTACATTGCATTCATACCACTGCCGATTTGAGTATACAGAAAGTATTGGAATGTTCCAACGATGTTGTGCCCAACTTACATAAGAGATTGTACTCTGATAAACCACCAGCCATCATTACCGATGTGTCGATGGTGACAAGAGGTATTCGCCGAGCTATCGCCGAGAAATTAGGTTTGACCATTAAGTGTTATCTGGATGATGAGCGTACTAAGGCCTTGGCCGAAAAGCATAATATTACACGCACTCAAGCTGGTATTCGCTTGGCTGTAGAGGAGTATCCTAACGCTATTTATGCCTTTGGAAATGCGCCAACGGCTTTAATCGAATTAGTGAAGTTAATTAGAAATAAAACGGCTAATCCGGCGGGAGTAATTGCTGCACCAGTTGGTTTTGTTAATGTGAAGGAGAGTAAATGGCAGTTGAAACATGGTTGTCCTAAGATCCCTTCTGTTATCGTTAGCGGTCGCAAGGGTGGAAGTAATGTGGCAGCCACCATCATTAATGCCATCTTAAGTTGGAACGAAGCGCAACAAATGCATCCGGGTGAAGGAGTATAACTTGCAATTGGTAAGCTAATGCCTCCATGATTTTTTATTAATCCGCTCCGCGGAATTACGAACAAGGTAAATTTGACACTTCAAAACTTTATCGCCTACGGCGAATAATGTAATTCGGAAGGCGCAGTGATTAGGCAAAAATATAGCTATGTAGAATAAGAATTCCTCGTAGAGGATGAGCGATTGTAGAAAATGATTTTGTTGGGTGGTATACCTCGTAGAGGTTTGAATATTAAAAGGAACATATTTTAAAGTTATTGAATGAATAAAATAACCATAATCGGTATAAACGATCACCAACCTAACTTTAGCGATGAAGTTAAGGAATTGATAAATAATGCATCTTTCTTTGCGGGTGGTAAGCGTCATTATGAATTAATTAAGGGATTATTACCCCTTGGTCATGGTTGGTTCAATATTGTTGTGCCGATTAGTTCATTAATTGATCAATTGAAAAGGGCAAAAGGAACGAGTGTGGTATTTGCCTCGGGTGATCCTTTGTTTTTTGGTATCGCTAACACCATTAAACGCGAATTACCTGATTTTGAAATAAAGGTACACTCCAGCTTTAATGCTTTACAAATATTGGCGCACCGTTTTGCTTTACCTTATGGCGAATTCCAAACCATTACTTTAACTGGCCGTTCATTCGCTAAGTTTGATAAAGCCTTGATAGAGGGTGTGGAGAAGATGGGCATATTAACCGATCGAAAGAACACACCACAAACCATTGTTCGCCGTATGCTGGATTACGGTTACAACAATTATCAAATGTACTATGGAGAACATCTGGGTGGAGATAAGGAACGAATTTTAAAGTTATCCTTAGATGATGCCATAAAGCTGGATTTTAAGCACCCCAATTGTTTTTATCTCGAAAAAACAAACAAGCATATCCCACAAAAGGGAATTCCTGAAACTGATTTCGAACCTTTGAATGGTCGTCCTAGAATGATTACCAAAATGCCTATTCGCCTAAGCACTTTGGCATTGATGCAGCTTGAAAGAAAAACGCATTTATGGGATGTGGGAGCTTGTACAGGAAGTATTTCCATTGAAGCAAAATTACAACATCCGCACTTGAAAGTCAGTGCTTTTGAAATACGTGAAGAAAGCAAAGGAATTATTAAATGCAATGCTCAGAAGTTTCAATCCCCAGGAATAGACCTTTATTCAGGTGATTATTTAAAAGTGGATAAGAGCAAATTAAACATGTGTGATGCCGTTTTTATTGGTGGCTATGGCGGTCAGTTAGATGCAGTGCTCGACGATGTAAAGCAGTATTTGCAAAAAGATGGTATTCTGGCCTTTAATTCAGTAAGTGAGAAAAGTAAATTTGGTTTTATCAACTGGTGCGAATCGAATGCTTTTGACCTTATACATCAAACACAAATTGCAGTTGATGCCCATAATCCCATTACAGTTTTAGTTGCAAAAAAATAAATCATGATATCAATAATAGTTCATTCAGATAAAGCGGAAACGCTAGCCAAACAAATCATTAAATCTGGATTTCAGGCAGGGTGTTTTCGCTCACCTAAAAACTACAAGGAACTTTGGGAGAAGAATGCATCGCTAATTTTTATTGGTGCTTTAGGAATTTGTGTACGCGAAATTGCACCTTTCTTGCAGGACAAAAAAACAGATCCCGCAGTCATTAATATAGACGCCAATGGACAATATGTTCAGGCAGTTGTATCAGGTCATGTGGGTGGTGCTAATGCCCTGTGTCAGGATATAGCTCGTACCATTGGAGCCATTCCAATTGTTACCACAGTGAGTGATACGTCCGGGTTGTGGGCCTTGGATTGTTTGCCTAAAATGTATGATTGGAAATTGGAATGCTCAGGGCAATTAACCCAGCTTATGGCCGCTTTTGTAAATGCTAAGAAAACAGCTCTCTTGCTTGAAGTACGTGATAAAGGCACCTTTCAGCTAGAGAGTTCAGTGCCAGAGCATGTTTCTGTGTTTTACGATGTAAAGGATATAGAGAAGGAAAAGTATGAAGTGATTTTAGCGGTAAGTCCTTTTATTCACGATTTTGGTGAGAAAGTTATTTATTACCGTCCAAAGGTTTTACACATGGGTGTGGGATGTCAGGCTGGTTTAGATCCAGTATTGTTTAAGGAAACTTTAAAAAGGCGCTTTGACGAATTTAATTTATCAATGGCCTCTTTGACATCATTCGGCTCGGCTGATATTAAGAGAAATGAACTTGCCTTTTTGCAATTTAGCGAGGAGAAAAGTCTACCCTTTCACTGTTTTGAAGGCAAGATACTAGATGGATACGAAGTAGCTAATCCATCGGATAAGGTAAAAGATGTGACCGGTAGCTATAGTGTTTCTGAAGCAGTTGCTATGCACTTATCGGGTAATGCACTATTGCTTGAAAAGCAAAAGGTATTGGCCAAGGATAAGTATTTTACATTTGCTGTATGCATTAATAAAACTAACGAACGCAAAGGCAAGGTCGAGTTTGTGGGAGCAGGGCCGGGCGATCCTGAATTGGTTTCGGTACGTGGTAAGAAACTCCTGCAAATGGCTGATATGATATTGTACGCCGGAAGTTTGGTGCCTAAAGAATTGACCTACTATGCCAAGCCAGGTTGTGTGGTGAAAAGTTCGGCTGGTATGGATTTACAAATACAGATTGCTACAATGAAATCTTATTATGATCGTGGATTATTGGTAGTTCGCTTGCATACGGGCGACCCATGTATTTATGGGGCTATTCAGGAACAGATGGCTGTGATGGATGAATATGGCTGGAACTACACAATTACCCCAGGTATATCCTCCTTTCAGGCAGCAGCGGCAGCTTTGAAGTCCCAATTTACAATCCCTGAAGAAGTCCAAACCATTATTCTTACCCGTGGCGAAGGACGTACACCAATGCCTGAAAGAGAACAGATTCACAAGTTGGCCAAGTCGCAAAGCACCATGTGTTTGTACTTAAGCGCCACTTTGGTTGATAAGTTGCAAGCCGATTTATTAGAGCATTATCCTGCTGATACACCGGTAGCTGCATGCTATAAACTGACATGGAAGGATGAAAAGATATTTAGGTGTGAATTAAAAGATTTGGCTCATACGGTAAAGGAAAACAACTTAACTATGACCACTATGATTGTGGTTGGTAAGGCCATTGATAATCGATCAGGCGTATCGAAGTTGTATGACCGTAAATTTGCGCATGCATTTCGTGATGCTAAATGATACAGGAGCAGCTCTTTAATAGTAATTTGTAAGAGAGAGCTGCTCCTTAAATTTGACCCTTTAATTCCCTAAAGGGAATGGCGTGAGTTTATCCCCTTTAAGGGATGTAGGGGTAAGCGAAAAGCTGTATTGATTATACGTATAAGGGGTCATGAAAAAAATGTTGATTAGAATTCACAGCTTAAACAATTAAAGCAAAGATATTAGAGCGATAAAAGAGCGATTACAGCGTAATTTCTAATTCGTGAAAATTGGTGAATTGAAAATCAGCGAAGCTAAATTCGTGGTCGATAAAGTAATGTATAAAGGATAATCTGTTGCATTTAAGCAGATAAAACTTTTGAAAGAGGGGAAGAGGTCGTTTAAAAAGCATTCAATTATGATTCTAATCTTTGGTGGTACTACAGAAGGAAAAAAAGTAGCAAGTCTGTTCGATATTATCGATCAAGCCTACTATTACTCTACCAAAACAGATGTCCATAAATCGGTTAAGGGTAATCGGATTCATGGTGCCTTAAACTCTGATACCATGAAAGCCTTTTGTGAAGCCAAAGGCATTCGACTAATCATAGATGCTGCTCATCCATTTGCCGAAGTTCTGCATCAAACCATAATAGGTGTCGCACAAGACCTCGACATAAACACCATCAGGTATGAGCGCCAATTTCCTCAATTAGAACCCAATGAAAGTTTGCGGTTGTTTGACGACTATGAAGAACTAAGTCAAGCTCTTCTGACTAGTAAATATACGAATATTCTTGCTTTAACAGGTGTTCAAACCATTAGTAAGCTTCAAGATGTATGGCATGAACGTAAGTGCTACTTTCGAATTCTAAATTCAGAGTTGAGCAGCAAGATTGCTATGGAAACGGGTATTGCTCCACAATACCTTATACCACGCCAACCAGTACCTGAGAAGAATGAATTAATAGAGTTGGTTAAACAAACATCAGCCCAAGTGATCTTGAGCAAGGAGAGTGGCGAGTCAGGTTATTTCCCTTTAAAAATGGGAGTGGCGAAAGAATTAAATTTGCCTTTGTGGGTAGTCAAGAAACCTTACTTTCCCGAATTCAAGAACTGTGTGAACAATCCCAAGTCCTTTCTTCAACTCTTTTATAGATTTAAAAAGGAGCTCTTTAAGGATAATAGTAATCTACGTAGTGGTTTTACCACAGGCACTTGTGTAACAGCGGCGGCTAAAGCTTGTTTGCTTGCTTTGATGGAAGGTCAGTTTCCAGAATGGGTTGAGGTAGATACACCAAGTGGTAAAACAGCTACCTATCCAGTATTTCCTATTAACAAAGAAGAAGGAGAAGCCTCTTGTATAGTTATTAAAGATTCAGGTGACGATCCGGATGTGACCCATGCAAAAGAGATTGGTTGTAGCATTGAATTAAATCCGTATTCGGGCATAGTATTTAAGCAAGGCAAAGGCATAGGACGTGTTACTTTACCTGGCTTGCAGGTTGAAGTTGGTGAACCTGCCATAAATCCCGTCCCGCGACGGATGATAACCGATATGTTACAAGAGCAGGCCGATGAATATGATGTAGAGCCGAATTTTATAGTTACGCCCTTTGTGCCCGAGGGAAAAGAATTGGCCAAACAAACCTTTAACCCAAGGGTGGGCGTGGTTGATGGTATTTCCATATTGGGTACTTCAGGACGCGTTATGCCTTATTCCAATGAGGCTTTTGTGGCCAGTATCAAACAGCAGGTAGCTGTTGTAAAAGAGTTAAAATGCAATGAGGTAGTGATGTCTTCTGGTAAACGAAGTAAAAATAAAGTGGCCAAACATTTTACAAATCTCCCATCACAAGCCTTTGTGCATTATGGCAATTTAATTGGCGAAACCATCAAGCTGACCGTTGAAGCGGATATAAAATTCATCAATCTGGCCGTCATGTTTGGTAAGGGTGTAAAACTAGCCGAGGGACATTTAGATACCCATAGTAAAAATGTCGTCTTTAATCCTGACTTTCTTGTTCATATTGCCAAGCACTGTGATGTGCCTCTCGAGAGTATTGAATTGATAAAAAGGCTAAAGCTTGCCAATGCCATTCTTGATATCTTACCTCTTGAAACGAATACAAGCTTTTATGAACGCATTGCTCAAAAGTGCTATTCTACTTGTTTACAGCTTATCCCCGAAGGACATTTTTTGAAAGTGTTTTTATTGATGGGTGATAGTGAAATAGTGATTTAAGTTTAATTCTAAACTTGAGTTAATTGCGTGTGAAGATTTGGAATAATTAGATTAATATTGGAGTATGATTTTAAATTACATACACTGGAATCCTGATCCAGAAATAATAAATGTATTTGGTCTTTCCATTCGATATTACGGTTTGCTATTTGTTAGTGGATTGATTTTAAGTATTTACGTTCTTGGGTGAATTTGAATAAAACTTGTGCACGACAAAGACGATACCTTCATCGTGCGTATTTTATAATCTTACATCCAACTTTTCTCCGTCGCTTGTATTTTATAGACCAGATATTTATGAAGCTCTTTAGCCAGATTTTCAGCAATGAAAGGTATGGTGGTGCTTCCTGAGGCTGTATAAATTTGTATACTAGCCAGTCCTGAACGTTTTTGAAAGATCGATTGTCTGAAATCAACCACTTGAATCTTGTATAATTCTAATTGTTTCCAATCCTGACCAAACATGCCCTTTGATATGATGAGTTGATTCTCACTCATTCGGAAGGATCTCTTCTCTACTGCTAGCCACGATGCGCATATGCTAAAAGCAAACCAGACAACAGGTATTGTAAAATGCACCACATTGAAAATATAAAGCGGTAAGCTAATAAGAACAGGTAGGCATCCCATTGCTAATAAGATACGCCAGAAGAATTTTCTGGATATTTTGTATTGCCTATCAATCAAGAATTCATCTTCACTAAAAATCACTTCTTGTAATTGATTTAAGGTGTGCTTTTCACAACCAGGTATCTCCATTATTGACTTATTTTTGTCGAACTGGCTATTGGCTTGTTTAATTTTTATTGAGAATAATGAAAAAGCTTTTTTTAACGGATTGGTTCCCCACGAAAGCTCTTGAATCTTTTTGAATGGAATGATCAAGTTTTTCCGATTTAATAAACCGGCCTGCATTTGAAATGATGCTTCTGTCTTCGTGAATTCAAACTCGAAAAATTTCACGATAATTTTTATGACTGAAGCCACTACACTTATCGCTAAAAATAAAAGACACATAAAGATGATTACAAGTAAGCTCGATTGCAGTACTTGCTCATTTACCTGACCTGAAACCTGGCTTACTTCTTCCTTGAATGTATCGGCCAATTCGTTGTAGAACTGCCACCCAAAGGCAAGTATTATCAAAGCCATTTGCAGGTGATTTTGCAATAAACCAATCTTAATCAGTTCACCTAATTGTAATTTTATGAGCTTTTTGGAAGACTCCTTTTTTATTGGTGCATCTTCAGTAAGTTCCTTGGTTTCTTCAGAAGAAGCGGTATTATTTAATGCATTTTTTAAGGCCTCGGCAAAATCCATCTCAAGCGCCATTATCTTCAATTCCTTTTTTACCGAACCGGCCGTATCAATTTCCAGGCTCACCACTTTCAATAGGCGTTGCAGTACATTTGCTTTGTAGTTGACCGATTGAATACGCTCAAAGGGAATATTTAATTCCTGTTTTCGTAAATAGCCTTTACGTAGTATGAAGCTGTCTTTTTCAACATGGAATTTGAAATTTAAATAGTATAAAATAGCATGTGCAACAAGCAGCACGACAAGTATGCCGATGCCAGCAAATATCTCCAATTGGTATTCTACAAATTGCTCATTCTTCCAAAAGTAAATTATTAACATGGGCCAAAAGGCACGAATCATCTTTTGAAGGCTCATCACTAAAATTAGCAATAAACCTTTAGGCGATTGTCGCATGGGAGTAGTGAGGTCTATCTTATTCATGCTGACCTATTTTTTTACTTAATAAACTTTTAATCTCTTCAGCTTTTTCTTTCTTAATGCCTGCAATGCTAATGTCAGATTGATTGCCGCCAGCCGTGTATATTTTAATACTAGATAAATTAAAGAGTTTCATGAGTACGGACTGGGTCAGTTCCACATGTTGTATCCGATTTACCGATACTGTGGTTTGTTTGAACGTGATTAATCCTCGCTGATAAGATATGTCTCTTTCACGCAGGGCATAGGCTCTTATTTTAAATGCCATAATGGTCATTAATAGGCGAAGAATAACAAGAATATTTATACCCAATAGAGTATAAAGAATACCTTCAGACGGGAAACCCATCTTTCCGGAAAAATAAAAGAATAAGCCAATGCCATTGAAAACAAGGGCAAACATCACTATTCTCAACAATAACACCAGCAGGAATTTCTTTTCTACCTTATTAAATTGAAGATCTTCAATTTTAGGTAATTCTTGTATGTCGATCTCTTTATTTTCAAATTCCAGTTTCTCTATCATACGGTATGGCGTTTTTGCTTCAGTACTTTTCAAGTCAAATGTAAATTAATACCTACACATCGCCATACCTTAATCTATTATTTTCTTCATTTTATCATTAAAAACTATCGACTTATGGTTTTATGTTTTTTTAATCAAACGAAGATAGCCGTTGATGTAAATAAGCGCACATTGTTATAATCATCCCGTTAAACTGATTAAGATTTGCAACTATTTAGAGAATTAATTACCAGTAGTATGAAAACGAGAATAACAATATTATGCACCCTGCTTTTTGTTAATTACACATTAGCATTTTCACAATACGAAGATTGTTTTAAGGTGGATGATACCTCGTTATTGGCAATTAATTTAGAGAGCAGTTCAAACTATGATGGTACTTGCCAAAAACACTTTACAAATGATCAAATCGCGTGGCGTTTAATTATTAAGGATGGTTCACCCATTGAAATGAAGCAGTGGAGAAAGAATGGTCAATTAGCCGATAGTACTGTTTATATTGACGGATTTAAACTTTTTAAACGCTTTACTTTTGACCGAAAAGGACGAGTTATAAGCGAAGAGTTACTAGAGATGAAAAGCATTGCCCAAAGTGGCGATAAGGAAGTCTTTAAAATGGCTCAGAAAAAGAAATATGCCCATTCAACAGTTTATGAAGATTGTCTCTCCTACAAAAGCATCTCTTATTCAAAAAACAATACACCTAAGTTTGTTTATCATACAATGTACGACCAATCTAAAACGCTATTGGTTCAATATCACAAAAACGGAAATGTTAGCGACTCTATTTTTTACAAGAATAAATCAGTTGGCGAATCGGAATACATACTAGTAAAAGAAGGCGCCAGTATTCAATACGACCTTGCTGAAAATAAAAGTGCAATTAAACGTTTTGAGAATGATAAGATAGTTAACGAAACCTTGTTTGAATCAACGAATAAAACACTGGAATTGGATTATGAAAATGGTAGACTTGCCAAGGATGCTAAACTTATTTCAGTAGATGGTGAGAATATAAAAGTATGCGTAAAACTTGATTGGCAAGGTAATCCAAAAATTTATGAATAGGATTTTATAAGCTCACTTATTGACTTTGCTCTTAGTCTCGTTTATCCTCTAATTTCTTACCTCACCTAGCCTCTCCTGAAGTAGAGGAATGAATGATGGAGTTTAAATTACAACATGTTTAATTCATCATTTTTCCTCCACAACTCCGCTCCCCTGTGATTAATTTTCTTCTATCGGAGAATAGGGAATGACTACTTTAGTATTTCCTAAACCAAGCTGAAATCTTATTTTTGTTAAAATTTTCAGTACATGATAAAGCAGTTTTTAAGCATACTAATACTTTTGCTTTGGGTCATCACCAGTTCGGCCCAAATTGTTAGTATTGATAAGCGACGAACTAAAAACCCAAATAAAGGTTTTCAGGGGGATATAAACCTAGGGCTCAATTTTGTTCATACGAACACAGATCTTCTTCAACTCTCATCGCGCTTTAAGTTGCAGTATAACGACAATGACAATACTTACCTTTTTTCATCCGATATTGGCTACAGCCGTGTAAATGACGAAAACAATGTGAATAATGGCGGTCTGATGTTTAAGTATAACTATTGGGTACCCGATAAAATTATCATTGCCGAAGCCTTTTACCAATACAGTTATAACCGCGTTAAAAAACTACAACACCGTCATATCTTGGGAGGTGGGCCACGTTTTAATATTGCCGACCGCGAGAAGTTCAACTTATTTCTTGTGGCCTATACCATATATTTAAATGAACTGTTTGAGAACGACACATATCAGCGTCGTAAAAGTCTGGTAAAATTTAGTTCGATGTTTTCCATGGATTGGCAGATGTCACCAAATGCCAAATTGGGACATACCACCTACTACGAACCCGATTACTCCGACCCTGCCGATTTTAGAATATGGAGTGAGACACGTTTGAATTTTAAGATCACCAAGAAATTTGCCTTTGATTTATTCGTGCGCTTTGATTACGATAATTTGGTACCACCTGATGTTGATCCGCTGTTTTACACGGTGAATAATTCCTTTACCTTAAAGTTTTAAACATGTTTGAAATAGTAAGAACCGACGCTGACAATAAGGATTTTATAAAGCTTGTTAAAGAACTGGACAGCGATCTTGCTATTCGCGATGGAGAAGACCATGCCTTTTACGCGCAATATAATAAGGTAGATCAGATTAAAAATGTAGTTATCGTTCTTGAAGATGAAAAGGCTGTTGCCTGTGGTGCCATCAAACATTTTTCGAAGAACAGCATGGAAGTCAAACGCATGTACACCTTACCTGCTCAGAGAGGAAAAGGCCTTGCTTCGCTTGTTCTGAAAGAACTTGAAATCTGGGCTAAAGAACTAGGCTATAATAGTTGCCTACTTGAAACCGGGTTAAAGCAACCCGAAGCCATTGCCCTCTATCAGAAAAATGGCTATCATATTATTCCCAACTATGGCCAATATGCTGATGTAGAAAACAGTCGTTGTTTTGAAAAGCATCTAACATAGTTCCAAATCAATCACTCTCAAAAAAAACATTTATATTTAGATTCTCACTTTTATAATCTTCAAGTTATTAATATGCGCATTTGTATTGGAATCATATTACATCTATTGGCAAACGCAGGGGCTCTAGCAAGCAATGAGTTAGATTCTTTATTTGTTCAATTGGAACAAACCATATCAGATCGAGAACAATACGAAACTCAAAAAGAAAGTAAGATTAAGAGTTTAAAAGCCTTAAGGGAAGAAACAGATTCAAATCCAGAACGTCTTTTCTTCCTCAATAATAAAATTCTAGAAGAATACATCCCTTATAACTTTGATTCAGCAATTCATTACATTGATCTCAACCTCGAGCTTGCTAGAAAGTACAATGATTTTAGTTTTAAACACGAAACCAATATACATTTAGCCAACCTTCTTGCTTTTTCAGGAAGGTATTTAGAATCATTAGACGTAGTTAAGACGGTAAATTCGAACAATCTAAGCGTACCCTTAAAACAAGAATATTGGGGTATCTATGTTAAAGTATTTTCTGAACTCGCGCTATTTACACCTTCCAAAAGCAGCAGAGATTCTTATCAACAATTGTACAGAAACTATTCAGATTCGCTATTAAACATATTAGATAAAAAAAGTGAACCCTATCTTTCTCTACAGGAAAAGAAGTTCCGAGATTCTCGAATGTTGATTGATTGTAAACGCATAAACACGCAACGCATGGCCTTAACCCAAATGGGCACACGGATCTATTCAACCATTACTTTTGAACGCGCTATCCTTTACGAACTTGAGAACAACACTGATTTAGAAAAGAAATTCCTGATACTTTCGGCTATTTCCGACATCAAAGCGGCAGTTAAAGACAATGCCTCGCTTACTAAATTAGCAATGTTACTCTACGAAGAAGATAAAATTGATGATGCTTATAAATACATCATGTTTTCCTTTGAGGATGCTGCCTTTTACAATTCAAAACTTCGCTTTGTTCAAATATCTGCGATCCTACCATTAATAACAGAGACTTATCAACTTAAGAGTGACAGACAAAAAGCCGAATTGAGAAAATTTCTCATTATAATAAGTGTTTTAAGTGCAGTATTATTGCTAGCTATTCTCGCTATATACAATCAAATTAAATCCTTAAAGGAGGCAAAAACAGAATTAATCAATGCCAATGATCAGCTAAGAGAACTCAACACCAATCTTCATACTACTAATACGAAACTAAAAGAAGTTAATATTGATCTGGTTGAATCAGATCATGTTAAAGAGCATTACATAGGCAGTTTCTTGGCCATTTGTTCCGATTACATTGACAAATTGGATGATTTTAGAAAGATGGTTAATAAAAATATTGTTGCTCGAAAAATAGAGGAGCTACATGCTTCAACTAAATCAAAGAAACTAATCGACAATGAAATTGCTGATTTCTATAATAACTTTGATAATATCTTCCTCCATATTTTCCCAAACTTTGTTGAAAAGATAAATGAACTATTGGTCGAAGATGGAAAACTTGAAAGCAAAAAGGAAGAGGCTTTATCAACAGAGCTACGAATATTTGCTTTAATTAGGCTTGGCATAAACGATAGTTCAAAAATTGCTCACTTACTTCGCTATTCAGTAAATACCATTTATAACTATCGGGTTCGAGTTAAAAATAATGCTTCTATTTCGCGCGATGAATTTGAAGACGCTGTGATGAAAATTGGCACTAAAATCAGGTAAGAATTAACACTATTTAGCGACGTAGAATTCAATTACACATCTCCACTTTTATCCTAATTGTTAAAAAACGCTAACTATTACATCCACTTTTTACACTATTCCAAAATCTACTTAACACCTATTCTCCAACACTTTGAATAAAACTTAAACACTACTTTATCCACTTTATAGCTACCCACATTTACTAATGTGTTAATATTCCTTTTGATTTACTTCTGAAAACAATATGGCTATTGTCTCTATCCAAAGGCCAAGTCAGAAACTAAATCAAAACGACATGAAAAAATTTTATCTATTTATCCTTGTATGCTTTTTAAGCCTTAATGTAATTGCACAATTTCAAGTAACTCTAAAAGTCATCGATAATGAAGATGGTGCATTAACCAATAAAGTGGATGATAATAATGAAACAAATGTATTTGTTTATGCTGCCGATCTGGATGACAATAAAATTTATGATAATGGTGATTGGTGGTACGCCATGTACAGTGGTGAAACTCACAGCCCAAATGGTGAGTTGATAAAAGCCAATGGCACTTGGACATGGCAAGCTACTTTTAGTGTGGCAGCTGGCGATTATAAATGGAATCCACATATGAAAACACTGGGGTGGAATTCAATCAATAACCTTTATAATTATGCCACCGAAAATGATATATTTTTCTCTGTTGGAGCAGATGGCAGCATCTCAGGACAAACAACACTTGAACTCCCATTAACACCTACTAATATTAACAATGACTACTTCAAAAATATCAAGGTCATTAGTCAGGATAATACCATTAGCATACAAAATGTAAATCCTTCAGCCAGGATAAAAGTTTACAATATTTCGGGACAGTTGATGACAGATCAAGAAGCCACTGGCTCAAGTATTTCAATACAGGTGAAAAGTAAAGGAATTTACATCTTAAATATTGATGGTTATTCACTTAAAGTTTTGACACAATAAAATCATTTAATTAATAGAACCATATTATGAAATTATCCAAAATCATTTTTCTCCTCATTTTGGGAGTAATGTGTTCTTATCAAGCATTTGCTCAAAGCAATCAGCTTAAAGGAAACATAGTTGACACAGACAACAAGCCTATTCCAGGAGTGTCTGTTGTAGTGAAAGGTACCACTTTAGGTACAATTACAGGAATGGACGGTAGTTACGTCCTAAAGGGAGATTTTACATCTTCAGATATCCTTGTATTTAGTTTTATTGGAATGCAAACGCAAGAAGTAATCATTGCGGGCCAAAGTACCATCAACCTTTCAATGCTCGATGAAACATTGGGCTTAGATGAGGTTATAGTGGTTGGCTACGGTACCCAAAAGAAGAAAGACATAACCGGATCAGTGGCACTTGTAGGTTCCGACGAATTAGAATCACGTCCAAATACACAATTAGGATCGTTAATACAAGGACGTGCGGCTGGTGTTCGAGTAGTTTCAAGCTCAGGAAAACCATCGCAAGGATTAAGTATTCGAGTCCGTGGCACCAACTCAATTACCGCAGGAAGTGAACCTTTATATGTTGTAGATGGCGTTCCAACCAGCGACACTCGTTCAATCAATCCATCAGATGTTGAAACATTTACTGTACTAAAAGATGCCTCATCGGCTGCGATCTATGGTGCTCAAGGTGCCAATGGAGTTGTATTGATTACTACAAAACAAGGTACAACAGATAATACCCAGGTTCGCTTAGATGCCTATACCGGTTTTTCTGAAGTCTGGAATACACTTCAAGTTTTAAATGGTGAACAATACCGTGATTTAATGACCGAAATGGGCCAAAACACGGATTGGAATCGTTATAATAAAAACACGGATTGGCAGAATGAAATCTTTCAGCGGGGCATGTCGCAAAATTATCAGATATCTATATCTGGTAAAAGCGACAGAACCAACTACTACATTTCAGGTGGATGGGTGCAGCAGATTGGAGCTGTGCGCAGCGCTCAGATGGATCGATCTAATTTCAAGATCAACCTCGATCAGGAAGTAAATGACTGGCTTAGTGTTGGAACACGTATTGCCTATACCAAGTACACCGATATTGATGTTAATGACAACAATGCGGTTAATCAAGGTGGCGTTTTAACAGGAGTGATTAATACGCCTTCGGTAATTGGTATCTATAACGAAGATGGAACTTTTACAAGTAACCCCTTCCAAAACTGGGAAAACCCAGTTGCCAGCACTGATGGCTCAGATCGTGAGTATAACAGTCAGCGCTTTTTGGGTAACATGTATGCAAAAGTATCGTTCCTAAAAGATTTTAGTTTTAAGACTAATCTTGGAGTTGATTATAATCATGGTATGTACGATTATTTTTTGGATCCATTCCGCACTAGTTACGGACGAGCCAAGCAAGGCATCGGAACTAACACAACAGATAAGTCAAGTTATTGGATGTTTGAGAACACCCTTAACTACAACAAAAAGACGGGTTCACATGCCATAGAAGCTCTAGCTGGTGCTGTATCACAGAAATTTCTTTGGGAGAACAATGGCATCACCAAGGAGAACTTTTCTGGCGATGGCGTGAAAACAACCAATGGAGGTTCTAAAATTATTAGTGCAAATAATACCAAAGCTGAGAAATCAAACTCTTCGTTTATTAGCCGAGTAAATTATGCTTTCGACGATAAATACTTAATTACTGCCAACTTCCGGGTTGATGGTTCAAGTGTGTTTGGCCCTGATCAACGTTGGGGTTATTTCCCTTCTGTTTCTGGTGGATGGCGTTTATCGCAAGAGTCATTCATGGATGGCTTTGAGTTTTTAAATGATCTTAAAATCCGTGCTGGATGGGGTATTGTTGGAAACGACCAGATCGCCAATTATGCTTATTTCGGTCGTGTTGGACTGGGCGCCAACTATCCTATTGGTGGACAAACACAACCAGGCACCTATCCCTCAGCAATGGATAACAATACCTTGAAGTGGGAAGAGTCAGAGCAAACCAATATTGGTCTTGATTTAAGCATGTTTAATGGTCGTGTTCGTTTTGTGGCTGATGCTTACATGCGCAACACACGCGATTTATTATTAGATGCACCACTTCCTCATAGCACAGGTTATGATAACGCTTTACAAAACATAGGAACACTTGAAAACAAAGGTTTAGAATTTAGTTTGAACACTGTAAATATCGATAAAGCCGTAACATGGAGTTCAACCTTTAATATCTCATTTAACCGTAATGAGGTGACTGACCTTGTCGTTGAAAGCTTACCAATTGGTAATATATCCGGACGTGGTGAAGCAATCCTATTGGAAGAAGGACAGCCTTTAGGAACACTTTATGGCTATGTTTGGGGTGGCGTTGATGCCGATACTGGAGATGCCTATTACATCGATCAGAACGGGGAGAGTACTTTCACACCATCTCCTGAAGACCGACAAGTCATTGGGAATGCCAATCCAGATTTCTTTTTTGGCTTTAACAATGTAGTGGCATATAAAGGACTGGAGCTTATCGTATTTCTTGAGGGGTCGTATGGCAATGATATGCTAAATGCCACCCGTATCGATTCAGAAGGCATGACTGATCCAAAAAACCAATTATTAAGTGTTAACCAACGTTGGAGAAATTCAGGTGACCAAAGCGATATTCCTCGCGCAAGCTGGGGAAACACAGATAATTCTCGCATTTCGACCCGCTTTATTGAAGATGCCTCATACATGCGCATAAAAACGCTAACCTTAAGTTATGACTTACCGCATAAATTACTTTCAAAAGTAAAAATAGGCGGAATTAAAGTATATGCCACAGGCGAAAACTTATTCACCTTCACTAATTATTCGGGCTTCGATCCTGAGGTTAATGCCTATGGAGGTTCAAATGTATACAAAGGCATCGATTATGGAACGTATCCACAAACCCGAAACATCATTTTTGGTTTAAATGTAACCTTCTAATTAAAAAGTTTGAATAGTATGAAACTCAGAAAATATATTATTGGTGGTTTAATGGTTTTAAGCGCATGGTCGTGCAACGACTTCCTTGACCTTAAACCAATTTCGGAAGAAACAACTGCTACAGCATATACTACAGCTAGCCAGATAGAAGCGGCATTAACCGGCGTATACGAATCTTTTCAGTCAGATGCTTATGTATGGAACAACATCATGTTTCAGGACATCCGCTCCGACAATCATTATGCCGGTGGAGATAATCCATCAATTTTCGAAATGGACTTACTAAAGGTAACGGCTACCAACGACAAGGTTTATCAAAGCTGGTCAAATTTATACAACGCCATTTTAAAGGCAAACGTCGTTCTTGAGAAAGTAGATGCAGTCAGTGATCCTATTTTAACGGATACACGTAAGGCACAGATTAAAGGCGAAGCTTTATTCCTAAGAGCTTACCATTATTATAACTTGGTCAACTTGTTTGGTGGTGTACCATTAGTACTTGAAGCTTCCAAGTCAGCAGCTCCAGAAGATGTGAACATTCCTCGCTCAACAATCCAGAATGTGTTTGCTCAAATCATCACTGATGCCAGCAAAGCAGCAGAATTTTTACCTGATACTTATGGAAGTGATGAATCAATAAATAAAGCGCGCGCTACATCTGGTGCGGCCAACGCATTGGCGGCGAAAGCTTACATGCAGCAGCCATCCCCCGATTTCAGCAAGGCCCTTGAATACATTGCTAAGGTGGAAGCAAGTGAAGCGAATTACACTCTAATTGACTATACGCATTTATTTGATGGTAATCATTACAACAATGCCGAATCCATTTTAGAAATACAATATTTAGGTGGAGATGAAGGCAACTGGGGACCTCAAATGTTATTACCCCCTTCAATCAGTGGCGATACATGGCGCAAGTTTGTTACTCCGTCAAACGATCTGGTAAATGCTTATGACGAACAAGGTGATGATATTCGCAAGAACAGTACAGTACTTTTCGAACAAGTATCATGGATTGATGAATACTGGGGTATAGTTGAGCCAAGTGATGCCAATCCAAATCCTAACAATGTAGCTTTTGGTTATAAGTGGAAAAATGCCATGGGTTGGGGAAGTACTGATCGTCAATACATCTTCCGCTTAGGTGATATCGTTTTACTTAAGGCTGAGGCTTTGAACGAAATGGATCAATTACAATTAGCCGTAACAGAAGTGAATCGAATAAGAGGACGTGTTAATCTGGATCCATTAACTAATGATCAGAAAAGCTCGAAAGAGGTATTACGCAATACTATTCTTAAGGAACGTCGTTTGGAGTTAGCTCAGGAAGCCCAGCGTTGGGACGATTTGGTTCGTCACAACAAGGTTGTATCGGTAATGAATGACTTGCGGGAAATAGATTTACGCACCAATCAGGCCGTGAACTATAATATGACTGAGGATAAGATACTACTTCCTATCCCACAACAAGAATTAGATCGTAACTCAGCACTCGATCCTAACCCTTCGAACTAAATCACATTTCATCTAAAAAAGTAAGAATTATGAAACTAAATATATTAAGCTTTTTCTCAGTTCTCATGCTCCTTTTGTTGGGTGCATGCACTGAGCAAAGCAATCTGGAACCAGAAGGCCAATGGACGCTTTCTTCTGCACAAACCGAAAGTCCAGAAGCAGGATCTGCAATTGTATTGAATGAGACTTTACCAAATACAAAGCTAGACTTCACCTGGGATGCAGCAGAATCGTCAGCTGGATACGGCGTATATTATTCCGTTTTGATTGATTCACTTGATGCTAAAGACATGACTTCGCCCATCATAGAAGTTCAAGCCGATAATGCTGGCAAATCTTTAAAGGCATCAATAAGTCATCACGCCATTGATGAAGCCTTATCTTTGGCTGGATATGATGCTTCAAGTACCAATGAATTAAACTGGACGGTAAAAGCCAAGTCCTTAAGTAAAGTCACTTATCAATCTGCCAAAATTTCGCTTAAGCGTTTTGACAGTGAAATCATTCCTGAGCAGTTATTTATTAGTGGAGAAGCTACAGAGACAGGAAGTGATTTATCGGCTGCTATAGCATTAAAACGCTTAAATGGAGTGGATCAAACACCATCAAACAAACATGAAATATACACAAGCCTATTGGCAAATAAGCCTTACAGATTTTATAGTGAGCAAGCTATGCCAGCTCACCAATATGGAGGTGCTGATGGAGCATTACTTAAAAATGGATCGGCTTTATCTGTTGAGGAAGAAGGTGTATATCGCATTACCATTGATTTGGATGCCAATACCTATTCCTTATTTAAAATCAATCAGTTTGGTGCAATAGGCGGTGCTTTCTCAACCGGATGGGGTAGTGATCAATTCCTGGAGTATCAAGGTTTAGGTGTGTGGAAGGCCAGCATTGACTTTTTGCCTGATGGAGGATTTATCTTTAGAGCCAACGGAACATGGGAAAACATCATGAAGCGAGTAGTTGGCACCAATGAGATTGTTGCCGAGAATGATGCTGACGCCCAAGGTGTGCAATTAGAAGATATACCTGGCGAAGGCAAAGGTTTAAAAATACTGACCCTCGATCTTTCTGCCAAAGGATTCTCTTATTCCATCGAAGCAGACCCATCGGCACCAGATGAGCCTGATCCAATCGAAGCGCCTGATCAACTCTTCCTTTTGGCTGATGGTAGTATGATGCATGAATTCAGCAAAGATGGTGACACCTTTAGCTCAAGCATTAATTTAGCACTTAAGGCTGGCGTTGAATACGCTCTAAACGCATCTTCAGATGGAAGTGGCAGAGCATTTAGCATAAATACCATGTTAGGCACAGATGGTGTTGGAGCAGATAATGTATCAGCCAATGTATTACTTAGCGAAGAAGCCTCTTCATTCCAGGCTGAATATGATCAGGCTTATAAAATAGAACTCAACTTTGCAGAAGCGAACCTAAAATGGAGTTATTACAACATTAAACTATTCCATTGGGATGATATTAATGGTGGATGGGACGACAAAGATGAGTTTCTGATGAGCTATGTTCACCCCTACTCCTATACTGTAAATGCTGATTTAAAAGCCAACTATGACATGAAGTTCATCTCCCCTTGGGACATTGAGATGGGAGCTGAAGATGCATCTGCCTTATCTGGTACTTTAATCAATAAAGGTGGCAGCAACATCAGAAACATGAGTAATGACGGTAATTATACTGCTAGCATTACGCTAAGTAATGATTTTGCAACAGGAACATACAAGTTTGAATAGTTGATCGGGAATTTGGGATTTCAGGTGTCGGAAATCATGATTCTGACACCTGTTTTAAACATTACATTATGAATATCATACGAAACAGAATTGTTGTTGGTTTAACGGTGTTACTTACTTTTAGTACCATGGGATGGAGATGCAAAGACACCAGCAAAGAGGTAGCTCCTCCACCTCCCAAACCAGAACCTAATATAGATATCGCCTATTACATCAGTAATGCAGATGAGTCTGCCAAGTTCAGCTTTCAAGAGGGTGGTTTGCCCGAATCCGATGACACGGATTTACTAACCATCACCGTTAATCCAGCCACCAAATACCAAAGCATGGATGGTTTTGGTTTTTCGTTAACGGGGGGAAGTGCACTCCATTTATCCAAAATGTCGACCTCGCAAAGGAAAAACTTACTCAATGAGTTATTCGGGACAGAAGGAGATGCCATAGGTATTAGCTACCTACGATTAAGTTTGGGAGCTTCCGATTTGGATGAAGCAGTCTTTTCGTACAACGATTTACCGGCGGGCGAAACAGATGTTGAAATGCAGCATTTTACATTAGCACCTGACAAACGTTATCTGATACCAGTATTAAAAGAGATTCTTGCCATTAATCCGGATCTTAAAATCATGGCTTCTCCCTGGTCAGCTCCAACATGGATGAAAACCAATGGAGCATCAAAAGGAGGCAGTCTTAAACCAGACTACTATGATGCCTATGCCTTATACTTTGTAAAATACATTCAGGCTATGGCTAATGAAGGTATTACCATTGATGCCATAACCATTCAGAATGAGCCTTTACATCCGGGCAATAATCCCAGCATGTATATGGAAGCGGCTGATCAAGCCAATTTTATTAAACACAGCCTTGGGCCAGCTTTTGAATCGGAAAACATAGCATGTAAAATTATCATTTACGATCACAATGCTGATCGAACAGATTATCCCATTGAAATACTCAACGATCAAGAAGCTCGTAAATACATTGATGGCTCAGCCTTTCATTTATATGGCGGGAGCATTAATGATTTGAGCAAAGTACATATGGCTCATAGTGATAAAAATCTCTATTTCACCGAGCAATGGATAGGTGCCCCTGGCAATTTTTCCAACGATTTAAAATGGCATATTGAGAACCTAATTATTGGAGCCACGCGTAATTGGTGCAAAACAGTGCTTGAATGGAATTTGGCTGCTGATTCTAATTTGCAGCCACATACCGATGGCGGTTGTACCGAATGCTTGGGAGCTTTAACCATTGATGGAAACACTGTAGTACGCAATCCAGCTTACTACATTATTGCTCATGCTTCAAAGTACGTTCGCCCCAATTCCTTTCGCATCGAAAGTAATAATTTAGGCGATCTATCAAATGTGGCATTTGAAAGTACCGATGGTAGCATCATTACCATCGTATTAAATAAAAGTGACAAAAAACAATCGTTTAATTTGAACTTAGATGAACAAGTAGTTAAAACCTCTTTAAACGCAGGTGCCGTTGGCACATATATCTGGAAAAGATAAACCTAAGGTATTACCCTACGATCAAATGATTATTCTGTACGATGGAACCAATCATTTGATCGTATTTTAAGGGATGGAATTGAGAAATAAACTCACCTTGACTCATATAAACCTCACTCTATCTGCTTTATAACATTATTAAAGAATGATTTACATTAACTATACCATTTGAAACTTAATAATTAGACATCATGAAACTTAGACAAATAGCGCTTGGTGCCCTTTCTATAATAATGTTGGCCTGCACCACCCAGCCCAAAGAATCAAATAAAGAGATAATTGCAGAGGCCACTTTTAATGCTCAGGAAAAAACAGTGAGTGTCTACACCACTCAAAAGGATTCAAACCTTAAATTATCACTTGAATCGAAGGCTATTTTTTCGCCAAGCTCTCAACCGTTAGAAAGTGAAGTTGCAGTCTTTGTTAATCCCCAAAAGCAATTTCAAACCTTTTTGGGAATTGGAGGAGCCATAACAGATGCTTCAGCCGAAGTGTTTAGCCAACTAACTGCTGATAAACAAGAAGAATTATTGAATGCTTATTTCGGTGCTGATGGTATCGATTACACCTTATTACGCACAACCATTCATAGTTGTGATTTCGCCAGTGGCAGTTATACTTATATAGAAGAAGGAGATAAAGAACTAAAAACCTTTTCCATTGAACACGATCAGCAATTTCGCATTCCGATGATAAAAAAAGCCATGGCAAAGGCGAGTGATTCATTGGTGTTTTATGTAAGCCCTTGGAGCCCTCCTGCTTTCATGAAAGGCAAAGAGCACATGTTACAAGGTGGAAAGTTATTACCCGAGTATTACCAATCGTGGGCCAATTATTATGCCAAATTCATTAAAGCATACGAGGCTGAGGGGATGCCTATATGGGGTCTGACCATTCAGAATGAACCAATGGCTGTACAAACTTGGGAATCGTGTGTTTATACGGCTGAAGAAGAACGTGATTTCCTTAAAAACTACCTTGGTCCAACCTTAGAGAAAGAAGGATTAGGAGATAAAAACATTGTGGTGTGGGATCATAATAGAGATTTAATCTCTCACCGCGCCAACACCATCTTCGGCGATCCGGAAGCGGCTAAATATGCTTGGGGCATTGGATTCCATTGGTACGAGCGATGGGCTGGTGGTGAATCGATGTGGGACAACCTGCGTAATGTAAAAGAATCATTCCCTGAAAAAGAATTATTATTTACCGAAGGCTGTATTGAGAGTTTCAGCCAGGACGGCTATCAACGTTGGGCCAATGCCGAACGTTATGGCCGATCGATGATCAACGATTTTAATTGTGGAACCGTTGGATGGACCGATTGGAACATTTTACTCGATCATATCGGTGGCCCCAACCATGTGGGTAACTTCTGCTTTTCGCCCGTCCATGCCGATACTCGTAACAATGAATTGATTTTTACACCATCGTATTATTACATCGGGCATTTCTCAAAATATATTCGCCAAGGAGCTAAACGCATTAGCACTACCTGCAGTCGCAGTCATCTTATTTCTACCTCCTTTTTAAATTCAGATGGCCGCATGGTAACGGTAGTAATGAACGATGGAGAGGAAGCAATTAGCTACAAGTTGATTGTTGATACTGAAGAAACAACTGTAACGATTCCTGCAAGAGCCATACAGACTTTGATATACTAGAAGCGTGTAGATATTCCAATTAAAGGCTGCCTTATGGTGGCCTTTTTCGTCCAGCACAAACCAGGGAACGGTTCCTTTAAAAGTAACATCTCTGTAAAAATTAATTCAAGTTCAGAATACTCTACCATAATATTATTGCGCACTGCCAATAAACCGAATTCTATCGGGATCACGCTATCGAAAAAGGTATAGATGCATAATACCTTTTACAAACCAAAACGATTGATAAAAAATCAAACTGTGCTTTTGTAAGGGCATTAACTCCCGAAAAAAATCGGGACAGGCTATTATAATTAACAAAATGATTTATCAATCATTTTGGAGTACAATTGGTATAAGACATTAAACACTATTTTAATAGAATACTAATTTGTTTTTGAGAGCATTTAAATTTTAATTAATAGTTTTGTTTAAACGAAACCAAATCCCATATCGTGGCTTCTAACAAAACCTTACAAATACTATTCACAGCTATTGGCATTGGCTTATTTGTAGCTTACGTATTAATCGTTTTTCAGCCCTTTGGCACCGATGATTTCCGACACCCCAATAAAAATCTGTTTTTAGCCGGCTATGGTGCCATCATAACATGCAGCTATGTGATCATTTACCTTTTGTTTGATCACTTAATTCGGCCTCGTTTGGTATTGATTGGCATATGGTCATGGGTATTTGAAGCGGTATTACTAGTTACAACAGTTTTACTCAGTTTAACCGCTAGCTTTTTCTATCATCATTGGTTTATTGGTTCGCAGATTAATTGGTTCACTTACTTTGGTTTTTTAATATTAGGTGGAAGTATCTCCATTATTCCCATTGCTATCATTATTGTTTTGCGCTACCAACTAAAAAACCGAAACATTCAACGGACCATCAACAAAGAAAAAAAAGAGGAAGTACAACTAGTTCTTTCAAGTAATAACAAAAGTGATGAGGACGTGAAATTGACACCCTCTACTTTAGTGTATGTGATGGCCAATGGTAATTATACAGAAGTATATCAACTTGAAGGTGATGAGTTGAAACGTATAATGCTTCGAAATTCTTTGAGTAATATTCAGCAACAATTGCCTGAGCATCATTTCATGAAAGTTCATCGCTCCTACATTGTTAATGTTCGATATCTGGAAAAAGTATATACGCAACAATCCAACTATTTTCTTCTATTAAGTGTTGCCAAGGTAGAAATACCCTTATCACGAAATGCCATATCCGAAGTGCGCCAATTATGTACAAAATAGCACTTGTAATTCGTCCCTCGCACTTGTAATTGGTACGGTACACACGCAATTCATCACATCTTCTTGCAGGTGATCACACTTATTTTTTTCATCGCTGGAGCCATCCTTTCTTTGCTGAAAAGAACAATCAAATAGTTTTAATCAGTATTAAAAACAAGGCTTCATGAAAGAGTTTATAAAAATTACAAGCATTGCAATATTAGGATATACACTTGTGTTAATTGGCAAAATTACACCTCATGTACTTGCTCCTTTTAAACAATACGCATGGGTAGAAGAAAACTACAGCTTTATCCATTATACAACGGGTAATCTAATTCAGATTACACTCTGTTTTTTATTCACATATCTGGTTTTACGCTTCATAATTAAAAGCAAGGTATCGGTATTTTCAGCTTTGGGTTTATCACGAAACATTGGTAAAGGCATGCTACTTGGTTTAGCTTTTACCTTACCCATGTTTATTGGTTATGTCTGGCAGGTTGGCCTACAAAACGATATTAAAATCACAACCCTAATTACGCATGCAGCCTATCCTGGTTTTAGCGAAGAATTGGTTTATCGGGCTTTCTTTATCGGTTTATTATTTCGGTATACGCGCTTAGGTTTTTTCCCTATTGTACTCATTGTCTCTCTTATTTTTGGAGCCGGTCACCTTTACCAAGGAGAAAGCATCATGCACAGCGCCATGGTGATGATAGTAACCAGTTTGGGAAGTATGTTCTTTGCCTGGATCTATTTCGAATACAAATGGAACCTGTGGTTGCCTATTACCATGCATACATTAATGAACCTTTGCTGGAATGTATTTGCCCTCAACACCAATGATGCCGCCGGAAATACTGTCGCCAATACCTTTCGGGTTTTCACCATACTATTAGCTGTCTTTGTAACGCTGTATAGGCTATACAAAAAAGGGAGTGCACTCAAAGGAAAGTTGATATGGAAGTCACATACGTCTTAAATTATATGAAGCCGTATTGATAATTTTGAATGGGTATTAACCTTAAAGATATACACCCCGATATTTTTTTATAAACCGCAGATGACACGACTTAATGCCATTAGATAATCACGGATTAATATTTTTTTCAATCTGTGATTACCTAACGACATTTACAATTTTATAACATCTTTACTTTTTACCGAAAATACTCTTTGGCAGCAGTATCTGGGCCTGAAAGCGCCATTGCCATTCAGGGCCAAAATCCGGTCTTACCACATTGTAATACAACTGGGTTTGTAAATTCAATGGTAGTTTTCCTCCCAACATCACCAGCTTTCCACCGCCTGCACCTATGGGCATAATCCAGCGGTCGTCAACTTTGGCTTCCCAGTCGGCCGTAATAATGGGTGCGGAATTAACATACCAGCCGCCGCCCAATTGCCTAACCACAAAAACGTTTACAAGCATGTGGTTCACATCAGCGGCGTCCGATTTTCCGGCAAAAGACCAGGCATTGTTAATTAAAGCACCAAAGGTCCATACTTCGGTTTGTTGCAAAGCAACAAAGGAGGGGCCAACGCTCCATTTTTGTGTGCCTCGCATGCTACCTCCGGTGGGGAGTTCGAATACGGGACCAAAACCCCACATGACACCCTTACTTTCGGGCGCATAAAAAGCCGAAAATACAATGTCACTTAAGCCGGAGCTTAGTTTTCCACTTTCGTTGGCAAAATCGGGAATGCGCACAATGGGCATAATGGTACGAGTAATAAACTTTCCGCCCGCAAAAGGAATCACCGGCTGAATATTTAAAATATTCATATTTCGATTATGCTCGCCGTAGTTCATATTCAGATTGTTCTGAAACGGAAAGCTCATTAAGTCGGCCAAAGGGTTAGCTGCAGCGGCTGATAATTCTTCGTTGGATTGCTGCGCATTTACAGAGAAAACTCCGAGAAAAGAAATTGCTATTAATAACAATAAATTTTTTAAGTATTTCATAGTTCTATGTTTAAATTTTTTATTGTTTTACTAATTAAACAGTGGAAGGCACATAAAGTGGATTTATTTCTTTTTCACAGGTTTTACACTAGGAAAAATCCATTCTCCTTCTATAATTTCCTCGCGGGGCTGATACAAGCGAACCGTATAGTTCCATCCTTCCGTTATATGCAGATAATTTGAACTGTTGGGATCACCACCGAAATGGATGGTAAAGGAACCATCCTTGTTGGGGGTACCTGTAATGTTATTGACGCTATAGGCCTTATATTCATTTTCCTGAAAATAGCCATCCCTGTTGTATGAGCTTATTGACCAAAATGCGTCAACCGGAACATCCTTAACGGTGAGTTCATAAGCGCCTACAGGCAGATTCGGTTCAATGGTAAGATAAAATGCCTCACGTTCAGGTAAACCACCCCACCCGAATGCTGTGCCAAGCAAATGGCGCACTTTATCAACATCTTCTTCTTTTCCGAACATCCTGCTTGTTTCTGGCATACCTCTGCTCAGTTCAATCAATGGCTTATAGGTAGCTTCATAACTTACCTTATCGTAATTCGGGTGCGTATAAGGTTTAGAAGATTTTGCTTCTATGGTGATCCCATCCTGAATAGCCCACACCTTTTTTATATCCTTTGGATCTAAATCATCAACCAAGATGCGTAAGTTAACACTCACATAAGGAGTACCGAACTCTTCCATTGTTAGTTTATAGGTGCCAGGTTTGTGATATACCTTATTATTAAAGTGCTCTTCATTGATGATCATAGCAGACACATAGCGGCCCTCTGTTTCAGGAATAGTCAGCGTTGCTCCCTCAGTGATATCCACAATAGCTGCACTGTAGTAGGTGTCTCGATTCATTCGAATAACATTTTGTTGATCTAAGGGCGTTGGCTCTCGCAGGTGTATGAATTTATTGACTTCGCCACCCTCAACCAATGTGAGCACTCGATCGAACTGAAAGGCTGTTTCGGCACGCGTAAAATTATCGACGTTTACAATAACAAGTTCATCGGTAGATGATTTTGGGCTTGTAGCTTCTTGCGCCTGTAATTGAGTTACTCCTAAGAATAAGGCAATTAGAAAAATTGTAATTTTTTTCATAATAATCTAGCTTTTGCTTTTTTTATAGTTAATAGTTTGATTCAGAAATGATACCAATCCCAATTCGCACCATTCCTGAATCATTTGTTAGCCCAGTTAATAATTAACTGAGCTGTAATATTCTTAAATATCTCTATTCAATATATTTGATATTAATACTGTTGATTTTTCCGTTGAACTTAAATGGTGCTCTATCGAAGTAATCCAATGATACTGGCGAACCTAAGTCCATACCTATATCAAATGTTTCAATCCCATGACCACCAGGAACTGACTGTTCTATGCGTCCGCGTCCAACTTCTTTTCCATTCACTTTTAAAGTAAGTGTAGCTGGAGCCATACGCTCCTTGCTGTCATACTTTGTCTCTACTTCTATTTTCACTTTTCCCGTAGGAATAGCTGATGCAGATGAAACCTTATAACGATTTAGTGTCATAGAATTGTATTCAACTTTTAAGAATCCTTTATCCATGAACACTGTGAACCCTGACGAGATACCACCAAGTACAAAAAGTACACCTTCTGCATCTTTAGGTATGCCGGCATCAATCACAGCCAGTGTAGATCGTCCACTTGAAAACTTTGGTGCCATGGATTCATGAATCCTAGTTTGACCTTCATAAAATGTCCACTCTTGAAGTGTTGTAGCAGGTAGTTCTGAAGGACTAAAAAACATCGTATATAGTGAAGCCCCTATAGGGTATACGAGATTATCTGTCGCTTCTTCATCAAACAATACTTTTAGTTCAGCCAGTTTTTTAGGATTCTCTTTAGCGAGATCTTTAGATTGAGAATAGTCATTGTTTAGATTATAAAGTTCCCACTTTTCTTTTTCTGGTTCCCAGTTCATGACTCTAGACAAGTCAGTTGACCATGGTGCACGAGGACCAGGAGTCCCTGCCATCCAACCATCATGATAGATTCCACGGCTACCCATTATTTCAAAGTATTGTGTCTTCTTAGTAGTTTTTGCCTCCGGTTCATTAAATGTATATGCCATAGATACGCCATCTAGTGGCTGCTGTTCTACGCCATTTACAACATTAGGAGGTGTAATCTCAAGAATGTCATAAAGCGTAGCTGCTATGTCATTTACATGGTGGAACTGTGAACGGATTTTCCCGTCATGTTTTATCTTTGCAGGCCATGATATAACCATAGGAGTTCGTGTTCCACCTAGATGTGCAGCGACCAACTTGGTACCCTGAAATGGTGCCGCTCCTGAATAAGCCCATCCGTGGTGATACATAGCGTCAAGCTTAGGTCCACCCAAGGCATCCAACCCACCATAGTCTTTATTGAGTACGTTAATTTGCTGTTGCGTACTCGATGGCATTGCATTATGTGCCCTAAGTTCAGAGATAGTTCCGTCCATGCCTTCTGCCGAAGGACCATTATCGGAGTTAATATAGATGATCAGGGTATTGTCGAGTAATCCTTGTCGTTCTACCTCATCAACAATCTTTCCATATTGCACATCCGTATGTTCAAGGAATCCTGCATATATTTCCATCAATCGTATCTGAAACTCTTGCTGAGACTTAGGGATATCATCCCATTTCTGCATGCTTTCTGCCAGTGGATTTAGAACAGCATCCTGAGGTATCCATCCCAGTTCTTTTTGTTTTTTAATGGTCATGGTTCTGAGTACTTCCCAGCCTTCATCAAATTTTCCGTCATACTTGTCTGCCCACTCTTTGAAAATATGGAAAGGCCCATGTACTGCACCTGGGGTGAAGTAGACTAAGAAAGTTTGTCAGGGTTAAGGGTTTTACTGGTTCTAATCCACTCAATAGCTTTTTGAGCCAAATCCTCAGTTAAATGATACTTGGGGTTATGGGATACTTCTATAGGGGTGGTGTTTTCAAATAATGCAGGTTCATACTGTGATGTTTCTCCTGCCAAAAATCCATAAAAGTGATCAAACCCTAGTCCTGTTGGATAACGGTCGAAGGGTCCGAGCTTTGTAATGTCTGTAGCAGGTGTATTGTGCCACTTACCAAATGCTGCAGAATTGTATCCGTAGTCATTAAGCACCGTTGCAAAGGTTGCTGTGGACTTTGGTATCTTACCTACATAACCATCCCAGTCGGAAGCAAGCTCAGCGATCTGGCCGGCACCCACACGGTGATGGTTTCGTCCTGTTAATAAAGAAGCTCTTGTAGGAGAACACATAGCCGTAGTGTGGAATGCGTTGTAGCTGATACCGGATTTAGCCAGGCGCTCCATGGTTGGCATATGTACAGGTCCTCCAAATACTTCAGGATTTGAAAAACCAGCATCATCAGTCATAAAAATGACAATGTTTGGAGCATCTGCAGGTAAATGATTTTCTGCTACACGCCACTGGTGTTTTGAATCTGCCAATGTTTTTCCAGCGGTACTTGCCGAAGTTGGTTCTGGAAATGGTAAGACTTCCCCATTTTTAGCCATTTCCTTTGCATCCTTAGATGCCGGTTCCTGAGTACAAGAACTAAGTAATAGCCCAATGATTACTGTGAAGGCTATTAAAATATTTGTTTGTTTTTTCATAATAATAATTTATTAGATTCAGCTATTGCACCTTAAGCAATGGTGGATTTACCCACTCGCCATTTACAGCTTCTTCTTTAGGCCCATAAAGCCTCATTGTACAGTAAAATGGACCATCGGGAGCTGGTAACCAATTGGACTTTAATGCAGCCTTCGGAGCATCTTTCTGTATGTAAAATGTTAAGGAACCATCATCATTATAAACAAAGTCTTCCAACATATTTGATGTCAATAAATATCGGTCTAATTCATTGTGAATAAACAATTGTGTTATGCCATCGTACATACTGAACGACCAAAATGCTTTTACAGGTGGTAATTCATCTTTTTTAAATGTTAATGTGTAATTGTATTTCGAAGCATCGTAAGGAATACCCGGTGCCTCCATTAAATAGGTGGGATAAGTTGCTTCTTGTGCCGAATTTCCATAAAGACCGTTTAGAGCAGCCACCGCACGCATAGCATAAAAATTATCAGAATCGTAATTCTCCTTTGCACTTTTGGTGAGAAAATCACGGGTTCCAAAAATTTTGGTACTTGTTAAAGGATCTGCTGCTATTTTGGTAGTATAATCTGTAATCTCTTTGAAGCCTTCCTTAACACCTTCTTCAATGGCCTTTTGAGTTTCTTCATCAAAACTGTTAATATCAAATCCTTTTTCGGTACCAATACCCAGCTTAGCAAATTTATTTCTCAATTTAACTTCAGATGCAACCGGATTGGTTAGGTTTAGCATAAAATTCATATAATTAAGAGATGCAGCCGTAAACTCATCGCCATCACTCCATGCTATGTAATTCTCTATTTTCTCTGATTTTACAGGCTCTTCACCCAAAAAACTACTTAATCCTTGAATTTGATATTCATCTTGAATTGCTTGTACATTTGGAAGGTCTTTTGCATCTATTAATTGCGTGCGTACTACTACAAAAAACAAATCTGTTTCACTATAAAGTATATCTGTTATTCCGTCTGGCCTTTCGCCTTTCCAACCTTCTTGGGCTATTAAGAATTTCCCTGCTTTATTACCCGTTGATAATGTTCCTAAATAGCCAAAATTATGGGTGTATAAATCAATCAATTGAAAACTGTAGTATCGACCTTCTTCCATTTCAGGAACTGATAATACGATGGGCTCATTTCTTATATCAAGCCAAAACATGCAGTAAGGGGTGTCCGAATTTGGTGTGACTATAGCCTTATCTTCAGGGGTAAACACACGTGCCTCACAACTTTTTTCGTTGAATGCGGCTTTGTACTCAGGCGATTTTTCATTCAATGTATAATTGTACATTGTTTTGTAATTTACTACCAGAGGGAAGCCATACACATAAGCTTCTTTAGTAATTTCTTTGGCTTCTTCGGGTGTAAGGTTTTTTGTTTTTTGTGTACAGCTGAATAATGTTGTTACTATAACGGCTGTAAGAATTAAGTTGATTTTCATGAATTTGGTATTTTAGTGTTCTTTTAATATGTATACTATATATAAGCTCAATAATTAGTTCTATTGTAGTTTAATTAATGGAATAGCCATTTCAGGAGTGATTTCTTTCGTCCTTTTTTCGAATTTTGGCTCTTCATGATATTGCTTAAGAGTGGTGTCAATAAAATTACTATTCGATAATGAACTCTCAATAGAAGCTTTCTTCTTATCAGATGTGGTTATTTCTTTACCTTTAAGTATTACATTTTTACAGCTCTCAAACTGCGAATTATCGGAAGAAATTGGGTTTATTACCACATTATTTTTTACCACACCCAGTGAGTGTGTCGATGAAATTATATACGTTCCTCCGGATTTTAGCTCGCAGGCTAAAAACTTCTTCTTTTCTGAAACAAACCATAATAACTGTTCACCAGCTGGCAATTCGTAGCGTATATACCCTTTCCCCTTAAAAATACCCACAAAGTTTTCGTTATGGAAAACCCTAAAGTTTAGCGCCGAACCAAAACTGGACGTACGCACAATATATACTACAGCATTTCCTTCAGCGGGGGGAATGAATTTCTGTGCAGATACAACGATGCAGATGAGAGAATTTAGTACAACTAGTAACAGTCTTTTTTTTACCATCGTTTGTTTTATTTCGACTTCTTCCTTATAAACAAAGATGAAGAAACGAAACGTTTTTTATTTAGACAGGGGTGTCGACAAACCGAAGTTTATTGTCCTTTTTATTAGCCAACTCAATTAATGGTAAAATACTAGCCATTATTTCATGGCATAGTTCACATAGGTAGTCAACGGAGTAATTGTTAAAACTTAACCTCGAATACCAGGTGTCGGTTAAAGTAAACCACAACTGCTTCACCTGATCATCCGGTAAGTTTATATTAAAATACGCCTTAAATTTTGGTATTATTAAATCAGCCGAAAGCGCTACTCCCTTTATATGCGCTTCGTTGTATCTTGAAATATCACGGTGCTTAAATAAGTTTTTAGCAAATTGTATTCCTAATTTAAACGCATAAATCTGTTCGTATAAGTCTGGAATAAAAACATTCAAGCTTTTACTTAACTCAACATTAAAAATTTCGGCGGTACTTTGAAAATGCAGATCAATTATTTTATCCAATAAATCATCTTTACTATCGAAATAGTAATAAAAATTAGTACGCGGAAGTCCACACTTTTTTGCAACTTCTTTTATGGAGAAGTTTTCTGGTCCTTTTTCTGCAAATAAACAATAAGCCGCTTCGAGCCAGATCGAATATGTTTCGGGTGTACACACATTGTAAAGTTAACAGTTTAATATTTAAATAAAAGCTATAAAACAGCTCATTCAAACATAAATATGATAATGCGCTCAAAAGGAAAGATACTGTCGACTTCCCTTTTTTAGGACATGTTAAAAGTAGACTTTTTTCTTTTTTCTCAAAACCAATTTTCAAAAGCTCTTTTAGTAAGGCTGAATGGT
>NZ_JBNGOY010000018.1:0-97725 GCF_050589805.1 Carboxylicivirga fragile
GGTCTAATTTGAAATAAAAAACCAAACGCCCAATAAATGGGCGCTGTAGAAGAGAATTTTATGAATCCCGACTTTAGTCGGTTAATAGTGATTAATTATATAAGAACGATGAACTTGAACAAACTGGTTTTCTGGTAATTTTTCAATCCAATATTTCAAGGTGTAATTCACAAAATACCTTTTATTTTTATGGTGCACCATCGTGTAATCTCCATCCGATTTTATATAAAAAATATCATTGAAGTTTAATACAACTTGTTCGTAGCCAGACTTAACCAGAATGGTATTGTTATTACTTTCTTGATATTCACTAACAGCATTTTTCATATTGTATAGCTCAAATACCTTGTAAGTCGCTTTCTGGAAACGCTCAAACGAGAATGGTTTTAATAGATAGTCAGCTATATCAAGCTCATAACCTTGAATGGCGTAATTTGAGAATGCAGTTGTAACAATTATATAGGGTCTATTATTCAAGTTTTTAATTAATTCAATACCGGAATATTCAGGTAAGTGTATATCCAGAAAAATAAGGTCAACCTTTTCGGTGCTAATAAATTTTAGGGCATCATTGGCGCTAAAAAACACCTTCGCCAGATTTATATAATCTATATCAGCAATGTATCTTTGTAATACGCGCTGAGCAGGAGCTTGGTCTTCAATAACAATACTGTTAATCATTTTGGTAATTTTAATGAAACAGAAAATATACCATCTTTAATATTGGTCTGCAGCTTATAGTTATTTCCATAACAAATTTTAAGCCTTTCCTCAACATTCTTCAATCCAATTCCATGCTCCAAACCGCTATTGTTGCTTATGTTTTGAAAATTATTCGTGCAATAAAAAGCAATGAACTCTTCCTCATTAGATATTGAAACAGAAATCTTAATATTTTTTGTTTGGCTCGATGATGCATGTTTAAATGCATTCTCTACAAATACAATATAAATAAGAGGGGCAATAGAAGTATTGGCTGCAAACTCATCATAATTGAAGGTAATTAGCCCTCGTTCTTCGAGTTGGATATTGCATAACTCTATATAGTTTTCCAATGTTTCAATCTCACCCCGAAGAGCTACCATGTTATCATTACATTCATAAAGCATATAACGCAAAAGGGAAGAGAGTTTTAATATTATTTCTGAAGTCTTGTCTGAGCTTTCTAATGAATAGGAATAAAGATTATTCAAATTATTAAATAAGAAATGTGGATTAATTTGAGATTTAAGATGTTGTAATTGACTTTCGGCTAGTAAAACATTTAGAGTTGCAATTTTTTTCTCCTTTTGAAGGGCATCCCAAGCAAATTTATAGCCAACAAATAGCAAGATATTGGTCATTGGTTTTACAATCGAAATCAAATTAAAATCAATGGCTCTCGTTTCAGGGTAAAATATTTGTTCAATAAAAAACTCTTCCAGAAGGAAAGAGACAATTAGCACGATTAAAGAATACACTGAAAATTGTCTGAACTTCTTTTTATAAAAGAAGACCGGAAGAAATACATAGCTGATTAGAATAGCAGCCCAAACATTATTGAGCAAAAAAACGGATTCATCCCATCGAAAGACCTCTTCATTTTCGTTATAAGCTCTTAAAATAAAAAGCAGAAATACAATTAAGCCAAACAGACTATATTCCTTTATCTTATTGTTTACAGACATGTTTTTCATTTAAACTTTTAATCTCATGTTTTGCTGCTTGAAGAGCTATTTTCAATTGCTTTTTATCGCCAATATTATTTCTGACATCAAAAGTACAACGTTGAATTAATCTTTCACAATAATCAATACGTACATCTTCTGATAAATAAACAATAGCTTGCTTGTATAGAGAATCAATTGATAATAATGAGTTGTTGTTTCTTCTCTTCAAAAACATATTTAAGTAGATTTTTTTCTTTTATCGAATAAAATCAAAAATCAATCCACAGCAGAACAGGAAGTGCTCTAAATCGACAAACGACTTAATTAACATGTCGAACGACAATAGGAAAAATAACACATTCCATAAATTTGTTTATTCCTAATTAAGAATAATTCTTATTTAGCTTTTATTGCATTGAATAATTCAGTAATTTATATAAAAAAAATGTCATGGAAAAACACCCGGAAAATGTAAGTAAATGTCCTGTAACAGGAGCAGTTGGTAAGCACAATCATGGTGGCGGAGGAACAAAAAACCGCGATTGGTGGCCTAAGCAATTAAAGTTAAATATTCTGCGTCAGCACTCATCTTTATCTAATCCAATGGGGGAAGATTTTAATTATGCTGAGGAGTTTAAAAGTCTTGATTATGATGGAATCAAAAAAGACCTACATAGTTTAATGACTGATTCTCAAGATTGGTGGCCTGCCGATTTTGGACATTACGGACCATTTTTCATTCGTATGGCGTGGCATAGCGCCGGAACATATCGAACAGGCGATGGTCGTGGCGGCGCTGGAACCGGACAACAACGATTTGCACCTTTAAACAGCTGGCCCGACAATGTCAACCTGGATAAAGCGCGTAGGTTGTTATGGCCCATCAAACAAAAATATGGCAAACAAATATCTTGGGCAGACCTGATGATTCTTACCGGGAATGTAGCTCTGGAGTCAATGGGTTTTAAAACCTTTGGTTTTGCCGGTGGTCGTGCTGATGTTTG
Organism: Carboxylicivirga fragile; assembly: GCF_050589805.1. Classification (NCBI taxonomy): domain Bacteria; kingdom Pseudomonadati; phylum Bacteroidota; class Bacteroidia; order Marinilabiliales; family Marinilabiliaceae; genus Carboxylicivirga; species Carboxylicivirga fragile. Next base: position 2,654 of record NZ_JBNGOY010000018.1, read on the forward strand.
GGAACCAGAAGAAGATGTTTATTGGGGTACGGAAACTGAATGGTTGGAAAACGATAAGCGTGATTTGGATTTAAAGAAAATGGATAATCCACTTGCTGCTATTCAAATGGGATTGATTTATGTTAATCCTGAAGGTCCGGGTGGTAATCCTGATCCGAAATTGGCTGCTAAGGATATCAGAGATACTTTTGCCCGAATGGCAATGAATGATGAAGAAACCGTAGCCTTAATTGCAGGAGGTCATACATTCGGTAAATGTCATGGAGCTGGAGATGCCGACCATGTAGGAGCCGAACCTGAAGCTGCTGACTTGCAAGAGCAAGGCTTAGGGTGGATAAGTTCGTTTGGTATAGGACATGGTGATGATACAATTTCCAGTGGGCTTGAAGTAACATGGACACAAACACCGGCAAAATGGAGTTACTACTTCTTTAAAAATCTGTTTGAGTATGAATGGGAATTAACTAAAAGCCCTGCAGGGGCGCACCAATGGGTTGCAAAAGATACAGGTGGAGAAATGCCCTATGCTCAAGACCCTAAGAAAAAGCATCGTCCAACTATGCTTACAACTGACCTTTCGTTACGTTTCGACCCGGAATACGAAAAAATATCAAGACGCTTTTATGAACATCCTCTTGAATTTGCTGATGCTTTTGCACGCGCCTGGTTTAAATTAACGCATCGTGATATGGGGCCGAAAGCGCTTTATCTGGGGGCAGAAATACCTTCGGAAGATTTGATTTGGCAAGATGTTATTCCTGCTGTTAACCATGCTTTAATTGATGATAAAGATATCGCAGACTTAAAATCGGAAGTTTTAAGTTCAGGTTTATCGGTATCTCAATTGGTTTCTACTGCCTGGGCATCTGCTTCATCATTTCGTGGTTCAGATAAGCGAGGTGGTGCCAATGGAGCACGTATCCGATTAGCGCCTCAAAAAGATTGGGAAGCAAACAACCCGAAACAGTTAAGTGAAGTATTAAAAAAACTTGACAACATTCAGGAAGAATTCAACAATTCACAGTCTGGCGATAAAAAAGTATCACTTGCTGATTTAATCGTTTTGGCTGGCTGTGCAGGTGTTGAGAAAGCTGCAAAAGGCGCTGGTCTTGCTCTTAATGTGCCATTTACTCCTGGACGTATGGATGCTTCTGAGGAACAAACCGATGTAGAGTCATTTGCTGTTATGGAGCCGGTTGCTGATGGTTTTCGCAACTATCTGAAAAAGAAATTTGCCATGTCAACAGAGGACTTATTGGTTGACAAAGCGCAATTACTAACACTAACTGCTCCGGAAATGACTGTGCTTATTGGTGGAATGCGCGCCTTAAATACGAATGCTGATGGTTCTAGCCACGGCATATTTACCGAGCGCCCTGAAGTTTTAACAAATGACTTCTTTGTAAACTTACTTGACATGGGTGTGGCTTGGATGCCAAAAGACGACACACAAGAATATTTTGATGGTAGAGATAGAAAAACAGGAAAAGTTAAATGGACTGCAACGCGAGCAGACCTTGTTTTTGGTTCGAACTCCGAGTTAAGAGCCTTGGCTGAGGTATATGCGAGTGCAGATGCCAACGAAAAATTTGCAATTGATTTTATAGCTGTATGGACTAAAGTAATGGATCTTGACAGGTTTGAATAGATTATTAACTTCAAAATGAAAAGCAAAATGAAAACAACACCATTATTAATCGCCAGTGTAATTATTCTGGCTTCTTGTTCCGGTAAAATGGAAAAACAAGAAGAAACAAAAGGTGAATGCCCCATGGGTTTTGATAAAGGGCACAAAAAAGAACAAGTAGCAAAAAACAAGTCCATTGATGATTGGTGGCCTAATAAGTTAAATGTTGATGTGCTTGCTCAAAACTCGGAATTATCTAATCCTATGGATGAAGATTTTGTTTACGCTGAAGCGTTTAACAAACTAGATTATTTCCAATTAAAAAAAGATATCGAAGCAGTATTGGTTGATTCGAAAGACTGGTGGCCTGCTGACTACGGTAATTATGGACCATTGTTTGTTCGAATGGCCTGGCATAGTGCGGGTACTTACAGAACCGGTGATGGTAGAGGAGGTACACGTATGGGGATACAACGATTTGCACCTCAAAACAGTTGGCCAGACAATGTAAGTCTTGATAAGGCTCGCAGATTATTATGGCCAGTTAAACAAAAGTATGGTAAACAGATTTCCTGGGCAGATTTATTGATTCTTACCGGAAATGTATCCTTAGAGGCAATGGGTTTCAAAACGATTGGTTTTGCCGGTGGTAGAGCTGATGTTTGGGAACCTCAGGAAGATGTATATTGGGGGCCAGAAGGCGATTGGTTAGAGTCGAGAAGGCTCAATGAAAAAGGTGAATTGGATTTGGCTACTGAAAATCCATTGGCGGCTGTTCAAATGGGATTAATATATGTAAACCCTGAAGGACCTGATGGAAATCCTGATCCACTTGCATCTGCAAAAAATATTAGAATATCGTTTGCCAGAATGGGAATGAATGATGAAGAAACAGTAGCTTTAATTGCCGGTGGACACTCCTTTGGAAAAACGCATGGAGCAGGACCTGCTGATCATGTTGGCCCATCTCCTGAAGAAGCTCCAATTGAAGAGCAAGGCTTAGGATGGAAAAGCACCTATAAATCAGGAGTAGGTAAAGATGCCATCACCTCGGGCTTAGAAGTAATTTGGACACCAACACCTACAAGATGGAGCCATTCATTTTTACAATTATTGTTTAACAATGAGTGGGAATTAACAAAAAGTCCCGCAGGGGCTCATCAGTGGACTACTAAGGCTGAAGCTGAAATCATTCCAGATGCTTTTGATAAAAACAAAAGACACAAACCAACAATGCTTACTTCCGACATAGCATTAATATATGACCCTGTTTATAAGGAAATATGTCAAAAGTTTATTGATGAACCTTTAGCATTTGACAAAGCCTTTGCCGATGCATGGTTTAAGTTGACACATAGAGATATGGGACCAAAATCAACCTACCTTGGTAAAGAAATTCCCAAAGAAAACTTTTTATGGCAAGATCCTATACCGACAAGGAATTCTGCTTTGATTTCTAAATCTGATATCAATAAACTTAAAAAAGAGATATTAAATGCTGGTATTCCCCATAACCAGTTAATTGAAACAGCTTGGGCTTCAGCTTCATCATATAGAGGCTCTGACAGAAGAGGTGGTGCAAATGGTGCTCGTATCCGATTAGAACCCCAAATTAATTGGGAAGCTAACAACCCGCAACAGCTTAAAACGGTACTAGCAGCTTATGAACAAATACAAAAGAAGTTTAATGCTGGTTCTAAAAAAGTTTCGATGGCTGACTTAATCGTATTAGGAGGAAATGTGGCGATTGAGAAGGCAGCATCAAAGGCAGGTATTAATATTTCGGTTCCATTTAATCCAGGAAGAATGGACGCTAGCCAAGATCAAACCGATGTTGAGTCATTTGTCGTACTAGAACCTATGGCAGACGGTTTTAGAAATTATCAAAAAAAGAAATATACCCTCACCACCGAAGAGTTGCTGGTTGATAAAGCTCAGTTATTAACTTTAACAGCGCCGGAAATGACAGTGTTAGTTGGTGGAATGAGAGTATTAAATGCTAATTTTGATGATTCAAATAATGGGATACTTACAAATAATGTAGGAGCCCTTACCAACGACTTCTTTGTAAATCTTTTAGATATGGATACCTACTGGACTCCCAAATCAGAAGATAAACTTGAATTTGAAGGTAAAGAAAGAGGGACGAATAAGGTTCGATGGACTGCTACCAGGGCAGATTTAATATTTGGTTCTAATTCAGAATTAAGAGCATTAGCAGAAGTATATGCAAGTGATGATGCTAAGGAAAAATTTGCGAAAGATTTTATAAATGCCTGGACAAAAGTGATGAATCTTGATCGATTTGATTTAAAACAATAGTTAATATATTATTGGTTAATAGGAGTTTTGTAACTCCTGTTAACCAATTTGTAAAGAAATGGGCAAATGAATTTTTCATTAGAGGAAATAAGAAATAAATTATCGGAAAAAGGCTTGAAAGTAACCCCTCAACGACTTACTATACTTGATGCAATTTATAAATTAGGGGGGCATCCTACGGTCGATAAAATTATTGAGTATGTCCGAAAAAGTAGCCCAAATATTGCTTCCGGAACAGTTTATAAAACCCTTGACACATTAATTGAAAACAATCTTGTAAAGAGGGTAACAACAGATAAGGATGTAATGCGATACGATGGAAATATTAACAAGCACCATCATTTATATTGCACAGAATGTGATGTGATTGAGGATTATATTGACGAAGAATTGGATACTCTGTTGAAAGTTTATTTTAGTAATAAGAAAATTAAAGATTTTGATATCAAAGACTTTGTCCTTCAAATAAAGGGCACATTTAATAAGTGCTGATTATCAATTAATACTGAATACATTTGTGTGTAATATCATGGAAGCCATAGGGAAGTTATACTAGCTTCTCTATTTTACTTTGCAATTAAAATGAATTTACATAACTAATGTGAATTAGTTATGAGCAATTAAGTTGGTTTGAAGTCTACATGTTGAATATATCCTGAAGAATTGGTTTCAAGCCACTAAGGAAAAACTCCACCGCGATTACCATGACGATTAATCCCATCAATCGCATCAATACATTATTACCAGTTTCGCCAATGGTTTTAATAATTTTTCCAGAACTAAGGAGAATAAAATAGGTGATAAGTATAACCAAGGCCAGTGCTACAACTAATACCACTGCACCTTGAATGGTTTCCGCATCTTCCATTAATACAATGGCATTGGTGATGGCACCGGGTCCCGCTATCATCGGTATAGCCATAGGGGTAATGGATATATCATTAACGTATTTTTTTACTTCCGAATCTTTTATTTTTACCTTCGTTAGCCGAGCTTGCAACATATCCATGCCCATCAAGAAGAAGATAACGCCGCCAACAATACGAAAACTATTAACAGATATACCGAAGAAATTAAATAGTAATTGACCTGAAAGAGCAAATAGAAGTATCGTAATAAAACCAACAATAGATGCCTTTTTAGCTGTTTTTGCTCTGTCTTCTGGACTTAGATCGGCACTCATAGTCATAAAAATAGGCATTACACCCAAGGGGTTAATGAGTGTGAAGAAAGAGGTAAAAGTTAAAATGCCAAAAGTTACTAATTCGTTCATTATCTTGTCTTTTAAAATCAGATAAGTGGTTAATGAACGGTATTTATGGTTTGTATTGCTGTTTTGTTAATACAAATATCCGCAAAGTATTTCACGAGAAACATGACTTTTTCGATGTTCTCATTCTAAATAAGAGATAGTCGTGAGCTTTGTCATTAATAATTCTTGGAAAAGCACTTATTTTGGCAATTCAAAATGACCAAATAATAGAAAATTCAAGAAGATAAATTATAACTATATGGAGTTACAATCAACAAGAGAGGTGAAGAGTGATTTAGAGATAGCACAAGCTGCAAGCATGCAGCATATTTCAAATATTGCGAAGAAACTAAATATTAGTGAGGATGACCTGGAATTGTATGGTAAGTATAAGGCTAAGATACCTTTGCATCTGATTGATGAGGATATAGTAGCTCAAAATAATTTAATATTAGTAACCGCTTTAACACCAACACCTGCCGGAGAGGGTAAAACGACTGTTTCCATAGGATTAACTGAGGGGTTAAATAAGATTGGTAAACAAGCTACCGTTGTTCTGCGTGAACCATCATTGGGACCTGTGTTTGGAATAAAAGGTGGTGCTGCTGGTGGTGGATATTCTCAGGTGCTTCCTATGGAAGATATCAACCTGCATTTCACGGGTGATTTCTCGGCTGTGGAAAAAGCAAATAATTTATTATCAGCCTTAATCGATAATAATATTCAGAGTAAGACACGTAGTTTGAACATCGATCCTCGTACCGTCATTTGGAAACGTGTGATTGACATGAATGATCGTGCTTTGCGCGACATTGTAATCGGACTGGGCGGAACAGGTAACAGTATTCCTCGTCAAGATGGATTTAACATTACGGCGGCTTCCGAGATTATGGCTATTCTTTGTATGGCTAAAGGATTGGATGATTTGAAAGAGAAACTAGGAAGTATTTTTGTAGGTTTCACTTTCGACAAAAAACCTATCTATGCTCGCGACTTAAATGCTCAGGGCTCCATGGCATTGTTATTAAAAGATGCTGTTAAACCTAACTTAGTACAGACATTGGAAGGAAATCCAGCCATTATTCATGGTGGACCATTTGCGAATATCGCACAGGGAACAAACACAATAATAGCAACTAAAATGGGCTTGTCACTTTCTGATTATGTGGTAACAGAAGCTGGTTTTGGTGCTGACTTAGGAGCTGAGAAGTTCTTAAATATTAAATCGGTTGTTGGTGGATTAAAGCCAAAAGCTATGGTAATTGTAGCAACTATTCGTGCGCTTCGCCACCACGGAGGAGCAAGCAAAGAGGAGTACAATACACCAAGTAAAGAGCGTGTAGATATTGGCTTTGCTAATTTGGCTAAACACATCGAGAATGCTAAGAAGTTTGGTTTAAACCCGGTAATTGCCATCAATAACTTTATATCAGATAGTGAAGCAGAGATAGCTTTGATTAAAACACGTTGTGCCGAAATGGGAGTGGAGGCAGTAATGAGTCAAGGTTGGGAACTTGGCGGCGATGGTACTACCGATTTAGCTCGAGCTGTTGTAAGATCTGTTGAAGATGGGAATAATGACTTTACCCCATTGTACGATCATAAAGCACCTGTAGCTGAAAAGATTGAAACCATTGCGCGTGAAATATATGGTGCCGATGGTGTTGACTTTTCAAAACAAGCTCTTCTTGATATGGTGAAAATTGATAAACTTGGTTTGAATGATTTACCGGTTTGTATGGCTAAAACTCAGAAGTCTTTCTCTGATAATGAGAAACTGATCAATCGCCCCAAAGGATTTAAGGTAACGGTGCGTGAGTTTGAAATTGCTGCTGGGGCAGGTTTCATAATTCCAATTCTGGGTAAGATGATGCGTATGCCTGGTTTACCAGCTGTACCAGCTTCGGAAGGGATGGATATTGATAACGATGGGGTTGTTACAGGATTATCTTAAAATACAAAAAAGAATAATTAGCTAATAGCTGTCAGCTGATAGCTATTAGCTTTTTAATATTATTTCAAATTGGTATCGACTGATTGGCGCAATCACAAAAAACACTTCGTCTCCTTCCTGACATTGTTCATATAATTGTTTTTTTACCTTGTACCTCGTGTTTTTAATCACAAAATAAAATGAAGTAAAAGCCTCTTTTTCTTTTAGTAAGCAGCTCGACTTGCCACCACCTGCATCAAAATCAATGTGATTCTCCATTTTATCTATGACCTTAGTATGTAGCTCTTTTTCATCGTTGCGAATATCCTTAAGAAACTTGTTAGTCATCACATAAGCGACTAATAACCCACAAGATATAGCAACTACAGCCATTAGAGAATATTCAATAATTGATGGATCCGAAATGAAAAATGGCCAGATGAAAGCTAATAAAACAAAAGCAGCAGGAGCTGTTAATATGGAAAGAACTATGCCATCTTTACATTGGCGCTTTAGTTCTTTTATATCTTTTCCCGTCAGTTTTTGTTTTGAGTGGTAGCTCATCGCGCAGTATTAATTATCATTCCAATATTTCTTTTACTCGCCCAACTTGTCCATCTTCTAATCTAACCTTAATTCCATGCGGATGTTGCGGCGATTTGGTCAATATATCTTTCACTACACCTTCGGTTAAATTACCACTTCGCTGATCTTGTTTAAGTACGATGGCTACCTCAATACCAGGCTTAATATTTGCTCTTTTTTTGCCGTCCATTTTTCTTTCAAAATTAGCTTAAATTCATGTCATAATAGTTAGAGTTGTTACATTTTAATAAAACATCTAAAAAATAGTTAGTATTTAATCAAATTATTATGACTTTAGCTAAACAACTTATAATTTAGAAGTGTTTGTAGAGATAAAGCTTTTAATTATGAGTGAACAGATTGAAAAAGCCTTTCAAGAAGAGGTTGAATTAAAATATCAATTATATAATAGTTTGTTTTTAACATTGCCACTTGATGCAGTTGAGCAAACTGGTTTATTGTTGCCCTTACTGCAAGATGCTTGCAGAAATGGCTTGGCCAATGAACTATCTCCCGAAACAATAATTAAGCAGTTTTTTAAGGAACACAAACCTTCTTTTACAGAGGAGGAACAAGTACTATTTTTGTTTAAGGTAGTTCAATATGTTGAGCGTCAAATAGTGTTGATTGATGCTCTGGAAGAAGCTGCTTATAAAAAAATACATCGCATTGTTAAACATTGGGAGCGTATACGCGATAAGGTTAACCGAAAAAGTCTTGAAGAGGAGTTGGCCGAAGTGTTAAAATCTTTCAGTATCAGAGTAGTTTTAACTGCCCACCCAACGCAGTTTTATCCAGGCAAGGTTTTGGCCATATCAACCGATTTAACAGCAGCCATTAAAAAGGGTAACATAGCTTATGCGCGCGATTTGCTGCAACAATTGGGTAAAACAGCTTTCTTTAGGAAGAAGAAACCCACAGCATACGATGAAGCGCACGCTCTAATATGGTATTTAAGTAATATCTTTTATCCGGCAGTGGGTGATTTATTAGACAATGTTTCTAAAACTGTGGGCGATCATTATACTGTTGGGCAGCTAATTGCACTTGGTTTTTGGCCAGGTGGTGACAGGGATGGTAATCCTTTTGTAAAAGTTGATACAACGCTTAAGGTGGCTAAACGTCTTCGTTCAGCCATAAGTACTTGTTATTACGAAGATATTAAAGACTTAAAACGTCGTTTGAGTTTTGATGGGGTTTATGAGTTAATGAATGAGTTAGATCTGCTTTTTGTTGATGAATTATCTAATTCGAGTGGGGAGAAGAACATATCATTAAGCTACTTGCAACAAAAGTTAGATGAGATAGAATACTTGCTTGTAACAAAGCATCAGAGCCTGTTTCTGGAGCAATTCAAATCGTTCCGGCGTAAGGTAGATAGTTTTGGGTTTTACTTTGCAAGTATTGATATCAGACAAGATAGTCGTGTTATTGCAAAGGCCTTTGATGCGCTGGTTGATGCTAACCCTGGCTTATTACCCGACAATTATAATGAGTTCAGCGAAGCGAAGCAATTGGATGTACTATTAAATCTAAATGCTAAGGTTAGTTTTGATGGGGTTGAAGATGATGTATTGAGGGATACACTAGAGTCGTTTTCAGCCATTAAGCAAATTCAGACAATAAACGGAGAATTAGGTGCGCACCGATACATTATTAGCAATTGTCGGGGGGCAATTGATATGGCAAGGGTGATGGCTATGGGGCGTTTGTGTGCCTGGCAATCAGGTACATTATCTTTCGATGTGGTTCCATTGTTCGAAACCGTAGATGATTTAAAAGGTGCAGGAGAATCAATGACAAAAGTTTATCAACATCCTGTTTTCAAAGCTCATCTTGAGAATAGAAGTAAAAAGCAGACTGTCATGTTAGGTTTCTCGGATGGTACTAAGGATGGTGGTTATTTAACTGCCAACTGGTCTATTTATCGAGCTAAAGAAGATATAACCGCTGTATCGCGCAATTCAGGTATCGAAGTCATGTTTTTCGATGGACGTGGTGGACCACCTGCTCGTGGTGGGGGTAATTCGCATTTATTTTATTCGGCCATGGGTGAAACCATTGAGAATAAAGAAATACAGATGACTGTGCAAGGACAAACAATTAGCTCACATTACGGTATCAAGCAAGCGGCTATTAACAACCTTGGTCACCTGCTATCGGCAGGTATGGAGAATAATCTGTTTAAATTGCCCGGAGCTGATTTAGATGCGGAACAACGTAACTTGATTGAGACTTTATCAGACAGTAGTTATGCGAAGTATGATGCATTAAAGCAGCATGATTTGTTTATGCCATTTCTTGAAGAGAGAAGCACACTTAAATACTATGGGCAGGCAAACATAGGTAGCCGTCCTTCAAAAAGAGGGAAGGAGAGTAAATTGTTGTTTGAAGATTTACGGGCCATTCCGTTTGTTGGTGCCTGGAGCCAATTAAAATTGAATGTGCCAGGATTTTTTGGATTAGGAACAGCGCTTCAGGAGCAAAAAGATGCTGGCAATTGGGAGGCATGTGTTGAGTTATATAATTCCTCAGTATTCTTCAAGGCACTTGTATCAAATAGTATGCAGAGTATGAGTAAAACTAACTTTTCCATAACACAATACATGGCTGATGATCCAAAGTTTGGAGAGTTCTGGAAGTTGATTTATGCAGAGTTTGAATTAACTAAAAGCTTAGTATTGAAACTGTCAGGTTATGATGAGTTACTTCAAGATAGTGCGCGAAGCAGAATGAGTATTGCACTGCGAGAACGTATCGTGTTACCTTTATTGACTATTCAGCAACACGCACTAATACAAATTCAGAAAGCTGAAGAAGGTGATGCCTTAGTTGATAAATATGGTAAAATGGTAGTGCGATCCTTATTCGGAAATATTAACGCTAGCCGAAATTCAGTTTAAATTCAATTGTGTAAATCGTATTTTTATTATCTTGCCTTTGTAAGAATTGAGAGTTCTTACAAAGGCAAAATTGTATGTATAACAAATCGTTTTTTATTGGAAGTGTAGTAGCACTTCTCTTTTTATTTTTCACCGTTGATGTATTTGCACAACGCGATTCATTGGTTTTTAATGATGGCGATGTAGTTGTAGGTAAGATAAAGTCGATGGATGATAATGTGTTGGTAATAAAGACTGCCTATAGTAAGTCGGATTTTAATATAAAGTGGGATAAAATACGTGAAGTTTATACTGAAACTGAATTTATAGTCTCGTTAAGTAATGGTGAGAAATATTGGGGATCTCTAAAAAGCGAATCTGCCATGGATGTTGGTATTTGGCACCACAATAATTTACTAAGCAAATGCAAGTTTCTTCATATCGTTAATCTTAACCCTGTTGCCGAAGGGTTCTTAGATCGCTTTTCAGGTTCTATTGATTTAAACTTTACGTCAACCAAATCGCGCAATGCCAAACAATTAAACTCGCGTGGTATCATTGATTATAAAACTGAAAAGTGGTCATTTTCAACTTCTTATAATACGATTATTTCAGATCAGGATGATTCTGAACAGAACAGCAGGAGTGATGGTTCCTTATCGTATCGATTCTTTTTAAAAAATAATTGGTACCCAATTGCTTCTTTCTCCATCCACTCTAATACCGAGCAGAAACTGAAGCATCGATTCAATTCGGAGCTTGGTTTTGGTCGTTTCTTCATTAGAAATAATAAGGGTTTCTGGGGCGCTAAGCTTGGGTTAAACCGCAACCTTGAGGAGTATTCTAATGAAACGCCATCTCGAAAAAGTTGGGAGGGGTTTTTAGGAACGGATTTAGTATTGCATAATTCCGGGGATTTAACGCTTTCCACGGCATTTACATTTTACCCTGGAATAACCGAAAAGAAGCGTTATCGTGCTGATTTTTCTTTGGACGTTAAATATGATTTGCCCCTTGATTTTTATATCCGCTTTGGAGGATCAGTCAATTTTGATAATCAGCCTGCTGATGATGCTGGAGAATACGATTACGATATTCAGACAGGTTTTGGATGGAAATGGAATAAATAAACTTTAAATGATTAAAAAACTCTTTCTTAACGACCGTTTCATATTAGGCCTGATAGTTATCAATGCTGCGTTACTATTTTTTGAAGGATACCAAATTCATAATTCGGGAACAAGTTACCTAACTATAATCGATCATCTCATTACTTTTTTATTCATTGTTGAGGCCATAGTTAAAATTAAACAGTGGGGGCTAAGGGTTTATTTTAAAGGTGGGTGGAATCGATTTGATTTTATACTTGTTATTTTTTCTTTACCAGCTTTTATAACTTTTATGTCAGGTGTTGAAACCTTTGACGTTAGTTACCTGCTTGTTTTTAGAATATTTCGCATACTTCGGGTATTTAAGTCGTTTCGTTTTTTCCAGTTCATACCAAATATTAACTCATTGGTGAGCGATGTAAAACGCGCCATGAAATCATCGGTTTTTGTATTGCTTGGGTTTATTATTTTCATAGTGGTAACAGGTATCTTATCGCATTATATTTTTGGTCCTAGCGGATCAGATATGTTTTCGAGTCCTATGAAATCGCTTTATTCAACTTTTAAGGTGTTTACCATCGAGGGGTGGTTTGAGATTCCGGAGGAAATTATTGAACATTACGGACCCATTGAATCCTTTTTTACTTATCTCTATTTTATTGTAATCGTGCTGTTGGGAGGAATACTTGGCCTGTCACTCATTACTTCAATATTTGTTGATTCAATGGTGAGTGATAATAATGATGCACTGGAAGCAAAAGTGGACGGCCTTGAACGTAAAATCGATATTTTACTTGAAGAAATTCAATATATTAAAAAACCTCGTGAATAATTATTGACTTTTTTGGGGTAGCTGGCTAATGCAAATTACCAAAATTTGAAGATTCTAACCGATCCCAAAGGCTGTTTGAACTTGTGATTTATTTAATCCATTTAATTGTGATATATTAGATGGTAAGTTATTTATTATTCAATCATAAGGACGATGATGTATCAAACCAAATCTTCAATTGTTGTATGGTTAGCCGCTCTGGTTGTTTTATTAGCGGGAGTTATGGCTGCTAAAACAGTTGTGTTACCTGTAATCATGGCAGTGTTCATAAGTGTTATTTGTAATCAACCAATAGTTTGGTTAGAGAAAAAGCGGGTTCCATACACTGTTTCTGTATTAATCGTACTTCTGAGTTTTGCATCTATATTAATGCTTTTTGGAAGTATAATAGGAGGTTCACTTACTAATTTTATGAAAGTACTTCCAAAGTATGAAGCTAATTTGAAGCAAATAATACTTTCTGTAATTAATGATCTTAATGCCTTAGGAGCTAATATAAACCCATCTCAACTAATTGATTTAATCGACCCTGGTAAAGTTTTAAGTTATACATCAACTGCAGTTGGTGAGATTGGACGTATTATGTCCGATTCCTTTATTATTCTTTTAATTACGATTTTTATATTGCTTGAGGCAAAAAGTTTTGTTTCAAAGGCTGATGTCATTCAAAAGCTTCAGGGCACATCACTAATGCATTTAGATAGTATTGGAAAAAGTATACGCCATTACTTATCTATTAAAACAATGATCAGCTTATTAACTGGTGTATTCATATGGTTGTGGTTATTCATATTAGGTGTTGACTTTCCCATATTATGGGGTGTGATTGCTTTCTTTCTTAATTATATTCCAAGCATCGGTTCAATCATTGCTGCTGTACCTACTGTTTTATTGGCGCTTGTCCAAATTGGAGTTGGCGGTATGTTATGGACTGGTTTGGCTTATCTGGTCGTAAATATTGTGATGGGTAATGTTATTGAACCACGCATGATGGGTAAAGGCCTTGGTTTATCAACATTTGTGGTATTTCTCTCCTTAATCGTTTGGGGATTTATCTTCGGTCCGGTCGGAATGTTTTTATCCATTCCATTAACCATCACACTTAAGATAATGCTTGAACAGAAAGAAGAAACAAAATGGATAGCCATTATGCTTGGCTCTGAGCAAGAAACAAGAGATATTTTAAGAGAGTTTAAAGATGATGATGCCCTTTAAGTATATTTTCTTTTATTAATCGATGCATTAATTTTGATGTTTTTACAGACTGTTCATATTCTTTAAGTAGGGTTTATAAAGTGAGAAGATTTTACTAACTTGAATTAATTTACTAACTATTATTCTATGTATTATGATTTTTACTAATCGATTTGTTGCCCTAGTATTTATTGCATTTACTATACAAGTTAGTTATGCGCAGATGACTATATTATCAGGTCCCGAAAATGGTTCATATAGTTATTTTGTAAATGATATGGCTGAGGTATTGGCGTCAAATAATCATATTGTTTTGAATAATAAGACAAGTGGAGGAAGTGCATATAACTTCAAAATGCTAATGAATCCTCAATCTAATTTTAAAATGGCGCTAATTCAATCCGATTACCTGAGTCTGATGCAAGCAAAAGATAAAATAAATAATAGTCAGAATACACATTCGATTAAGGTCGTGATGCCATTGGCTACAGAGCAGATTCATTTGATAGCTAAAAAGAGCAGCGGTTTAACTTGTTTGCAAGATTTAAATAATAAAAGGGTAGGTATTGGTAATGAAGATCAGGGCTCATCATCAACAGCTAAAAATATTAAAGATCGCTCTAAAATAAACTGGTTGACTAACCATATCGGTTTCGATCAATTATTGAAAAAATTATATGATGGTAATATAGAGGCTGGATTAATTGTAGGAAGTGCACCAATGGCTTTATTGGATATTGATCCTCAGATTATGGTTGATGAGCTGATTTTACTTGAGTTAAGTAATTTTAATGGATGGGCTAAATACTATGAGAGTGATGTAATATCAAGTTTGGATTATGCATGGCTCGAAAGGGACATTGCTACATTTGGTGTTAGAACACTATTAGTAGTGAACGAAGCCAAATTATCAGAAGAGGAAAGGCAAACAGTTGAAGATATCAAAATTGGTATCATAAAGGCTTTGCCACAATTAAAACAAAATGGACATCCCAAATGGAAAACGGTGATTATTCCGGATGAAGGAAGAGTTGAGCGGATAGTTAATACGGCAGTGGTTAGTCAGAAAAATGAAAAATCAATAGCTAATGAAGTAAAATATCGGGTTCAAGTTTATTCAAGAAATTATGAACGCAACGAAGAGTTAACTATTGATGAAAAAATATATTCCACTTATAACTATTTCTATAAAGGGGCTTATCGCTATACCGTTGGTGAATTCAATACTTTTTCTGAAGCTGCTAGGTTTCAGAAAAGTTGCCGTTCATCAGGTTATCCACAGGCATTTGTTGTTGCCTTTATAAATAATGAACGATCCACTGATGCGAATTTGTTTAAATAATAAATAAAGTAGCAGTAGTTATTAATAAAATATTAACCACTTTCAATACAATATTAGCAGTTATTTCATTTTATTAATTTAATGAGATAATATTGTGCTAATGAAAGCACAAATAGAGTATTTATCTGCGAATATACTTCACTCATTCAGGGTAAAGCATACGATATTACCATACCTCGATAATCCATGGCATTATCATCCGGAATATGAATTGCTGTATATTATTAATGGTTCTGGAAAACGCTTTGTAGGTGATAGTGTGGAAAATTTCACACATGGGGATTTGGTGTTGGTTGGGCCAAACCTCCCGCATGTATGGAAAAATGATGATCGATACTTGAGAAAAGATCCGAATATTAATGCAGAGGTAATCGTTATTCAATTTAAACATGATGTATTTGGAGATCATTTTTTTGCATTACCTGAATTTAAGGAAATATTGAAGATTCTTAATTTTAGCTTACGTGGCTTAAAAATTACAGGCTTAACTAAAAATGAGGTGATTAGGGAAATGTGGTCTATATTAGAATCATCAGGAGCCCGCCGTATTACAGGCTTACTCAATATCCTCATTCTATTAACAAAATTAAATGATCTTACGCCGCTTTGTTCCCATTCCTTTAGAGGATTAAAACACGAAGTGAAGTCTGAAAAATTGGACAAAGTACTTGATCATATTGTTAGTAATTTTCAAAGTACAATTCTTCTTGATGATATGGCTGATTTGGCCAATATGAGTAAAACTGCATTTTGTCGATTCTTTAAATCAAAAACTGCTAAGACCTTTAACCAATACTTAACTGATATTAGAATTAGTTACGCATGTGAGTTATTAATGGATTCTGATTTGTCAATTTCACAGGTTGGTAGTTTATGTGGGTTCAACAATCAATCTTTCTTTAACAGGCAGTTCAAGTCAGTAAAGGGAGAAACACCAAGTGAATATCATAGCCGATATAAGAATATTTGAGTCATAACTATAATTTGTTGATATGCATATGAACAGTGGAGTTATTACACAATTGCAAAAGGGCAGTAAAACAGCATTTAAATTATTGTATGATGAATACTACGAGATGTTGTTATATGTGTGTTTGCAATATATATCTAACCGTGAAGATGCCAAGGAAGTCGTGCAAGATGCTTTTATAAAACTATGGGTAAATCGTGCAAACGTAAATGAGTCAGCAAATATTAGAAACTTCTTATATACCATAGCAAAAAATAATTGCCTGAATATTCTTAAGAAACAGGAAGTAGTCGCTTTAGGTACTGATGAATTGCTTGGTAGAGAAATACACCATCAATACGAAGCCATGCATCGTTTAAGTTTTGACTCCATTGAATTTAAAGAGCTTCAAGAAAAAATTGATGAAGCCATTCAAAAGCTACCAGAACATAGTCGAGTGGTGTTTAAGCTTAGTAGGTTTGATCATTTGAAAAACAAAGAGATTGCTTTAAAACTTAATGTGACAGAAAAAACGGTTGAAGCTCATATGACCAAGGCAATTAAACTGTTAAAAAGTGAGCTGTCGCCCTATTTATCGCTCACTTTATTTTTTACTGATTTTTTTTCCTAAGAAATATCAATTTCTCGTTAGGGTTAGATCATCTTCAATTGTATAGTTAATAGAAGCTGCTTAATTAGCTTCAAGATTAAAATTAATTATGGATTCAAAGGATACGATTATAAAATATTTAAGGGGACATTTAAACCATCAGGAAAAACTCGATTTTTTTGAAGCTTTAGACCAAGATGAGGAACTGCGTGAGCGTTTTTATAAGGAAAAAAATTGGTGGGTAAAAGCTGGCGTTAAACCTGTTCTTTCTGCTGAAGAGAGGCAATCAGATTTTAATGCTATTTGGAACGAGGTCTCTCCAAAAACCAAGCGATTACGTATTTCAAATATGCTTAAATATGCCGCTATGATTATTCTAACTCTCTGTATTGGTGGCTTAGTGGGTTACATTACTAACGAACAGGTGCATTCGAATACGCATGCAGCCAATCAGGTTTATTCATTTTCTTCAGGTGAACGTAGTGTAAGTGAAGTTAAACTTCCGGATGGTTCTGTAGTACGTTTAAATTCTAATTCCAAAATCACTTACCAGAAAGATGTTCAATCAAATGAACGCTTACTAACTCTCAAGGGAGAAGCTTTTTTTGAGGTATATCATGATGAGGAGAGCCCGTTTGTTGTTGATTTCAATGAACTTAAAATAGTTGACTTAGGAACATCCTTTAACATTAAAGCATACGATTGCTTTAACGCCATCGAAACTTCTTTGGTAGAGGGTGCTATTCAAGTTAATGTTGATGGAAATAAGGTGGTGGATATGAAACCAAATCAAAAAGCTTTATTCAACAGATCAAATAGTGAAGTGAAGATTATGGCTTTTGATGGAGCTCAGGAATTAGCATGGACCAACAATCGTTTCATTTTTCAAGGAGCAAGCCTTTACACCATATCAAGCGAGTTAAGTTTATGGTATGGAGTTGATATTAAGTGGGAAACCACGGCGCAGCGCGAGGATTCATTCCATTTTAATATTGATCGTTCTACCTCCCTTGAATCTATTATGAAGATGTTAAAAATTAGTTCCAATATTGATTATAAATTGGTTCGAAAGGAAGGAAAATTAAGTGAAATAATAATAAAATAAGATATACATACACGAAGTAAAATAACATAATGTCATAGAAAAAAAAGCCGGAATTGGATGCCGCCAATTCCGGTTATTAAAGTTCATCGAAGCAGAAAAAGACTGCTTCAATATGTAAAACTTAACATTACAAATTTATGAAAAAAATTAACTTTTATCACGATCGTGATCGATCTGTGATAAGTAAAATCGTATTGTACATGAAAGTCACAACAATATTGTTGTTCATGTCAATGGTGACTGTCTCAGCCAAATCTTTGGCTCAAGATGCTAGATTTGACCTTAAGGTAAATGATGCAACCCTTCTCGAAGTATTTGAGGAGATTGAACATCAAACAGAATTTGGCTTTGTATTCAAGGTTAATCAACTGGATTTATCCAAACGTTATAGTTTTGATAAAGCAGATGTTACTCTAATTGATGTACTTGATGATCTGTTTAGTGACGAATCAATCAACTACCGCGTACTCGAAAATAACGTAGTGGTTCTTGAGGATAAGGATAATAATACAATAGAACTTCAACAAGAGAATATAGTTGTAAACGGTTTGGTTTCTGATACAAATGGAGAAGGTATTCCCGGGGTCAATGTTTTTGATGCCTCTAATCCATCCAATGGAGTCATTACCGGAATGGATGGTACTTATAATATAAAAGTTAGTACTTTATCATCCCAACTAACATTCTCATTTATTGGTTTTGAAACGCAAGTAATTAATGTTGATGGCAAAACTGTTGTTGATGTTACATTGATCGAGGAGTTTACTGACTTGAATGAAGTTGTGGTTGTTGGTTACGGAACTCAGAAGAAGGTGAATTTAACCGGAGCTATTTCTGCTGTTAAAGGTGAAGAGTTAGCCAAGCGTACTGTTACTGATACACGTTTAGCTTTACAAGGAGCTGCTACAGGGGTAACGGTTATTGACCGTGGTGGTATGCCTGGTAGTGAAGAGGTAAGTATTAAAATTCGTGGTAATACTTCGTTATCTGCAGGTAGTAATCCATTGGTATTGGTAGATGGAATTGAAATGCCAATTAAGGAAGTTAACCCATCGGATATCGAAAGCGTATCGGTATTAAAAGATGCGGCTTCAAGTTCTATTTATGGTTCGCGCGCGGCAAACGGTGTAATCCTCATTACTACAAAACGTGGTAAAGATGGAGAATTTAAGGTTTCGTACGATGGCCACATGGGATGGCAAACGCCTGCTACCTTACCAGAGTTGGTGAGTGCTGGTGATTATTTGATGTTGGTTAACGAAGCAAAGGTTAATGCCGGATTACAAGCTAAGTATTCGCAAGAGTACATTGATAAAACAGTTTCCGGATCCGATCCTATCAACTATCCATATACCAATTTGTTTGAGGAGATGTATGAAACAGCTCCAATGCACAATCATTCTCTTAGAGTGAGTGGAGGTAGTGATAAGTCACGCATTGCTCTATCGTTGAATTATCTTGATCAGGACGGTATGTTGAAAAATATCAATACCAAGCGTTACGGCATGCGCTTAAATACTGATTTTGTGGTTAATGATCGCTTGAATATAAGGGCAGATATAAACTTTAATCGCCGCGATAACGAACAGCCAACACGAACGGGAGATGCCATGTCAAATATTATTGGCACATCACCTGTTTTTGTATCAAAATACCCCAATGGTTTATATGGTCTTAACAAAGATAACGAGAGCCCATTGGCTGCCTTAGAAGTGGGTGGTATGAAGGAAAGTGAAAATGAAGTGTTAAATCTAAAAACAGGATTTGATTATTCTATAATAGATGGCTTAAAATGGAGTACTGATGCTTCATACAAAAGTTTAAGTATAAGACGACATACTTTTTCATCCGAATACCAATTCTATGATCCATTTGATGAAACAAGAATTGTTACGCAGTGGTATCCTAGCGAATTGTTTGATAACCGTTGGATGGAAAAGGAAACCAATTTTCGCAGTTTATTGACTTATGAAAAGATCTTTGGCCAACATAACTTCTCTGCTTTGGCGGGCTTTGAGGCCATAGAACACAATGCCTACTTGCTTGAAGGTGCAAGAAAGAACATCTACAGTAATGATTATGCTGAATTAAACACAGGTGATGTTGAAACTAAAGACAACAAAGGTTACCGTGAGGACTGGGCTTTAGTATCATATTTTGGACGCCTGAATTATGATTTCAAGCAACGTTATCTACTAGAAGCCAATTTCCGATATGATGGTTCATCCCGTTTTGCAAAAGGAAATAAATGGGGGTTTTTTCCTTCTTTTTCTGCTGGTTGGCGTATATCAGAGGAGGGCTTTATTTCGGGTACAGAATACTTGGATAACTTGAAATTACGTGCTTCATGGGGGCAGTTGGGTAATCAGGATATAGGCTATTACAAATTTACATCGCCCATCTTCTCAGGCTACGATTATAGCTTTAACGACAAACAGGTGAGTGGTTATTCACAATATTATTATGCCAATGAAGATGTTTCCTGGGAAACGACAAGCATTTTGGATATTGGTTTTGACTTAAGTTTATGGCAAGGTAAACTTGGTGTTGTTGCCGACTGGTTTCAGAAAGATACCCGCGATGTACTAATGACCTTACCAATTTCGACTATGGTTGGTTTGGCTCCGGCCGAATCTAATATTGGCAATATCCGAAATACGGGCTGGGAAATATCTCTAACACACCACAATAAAATTGGAGAATTTCAATACAATGTTGGATTTAACTTATCTGATATTAAAAATGAAGTGGTTAGTTTAGCTGGTCAGGAAGCCACCATTAGTGGATGGAAGATTCTTAAGGAAGGCGAATCAATATGGTCGATGTATGGCTATAAATCTGCTGGATTATTCCAATCAGAACAAGAAATTAATGATGCGCCGCGTCAACCGAATCATGATCAGTTAAAACCAGGCGATATTAAACTAGTTGATCTTAATGGAGACAAGGTTATTGATGATGAAGACCGTACTATAATTGGTTCGGATATTCCGCGTTACACCTATAGTCTTGATTTGGGTATGAGCTATAAGGGATTTGACCTTTCAGCCCTTTTCCAAGGGGTTGCTAAGGCTGAAAATTATTTTTATGGCGCACCTAATGAAGGCCCTAACTTTGAAATATTTACCACAACACGTGCCTTGGATCGTTGGACACCTGATAATCCGAATGCCAGTTTCCCACGTTTAGAAGATGCCTCTAATAAAAACAATTACCTCTATAACGATTTCTGGTTAAGAGATGCTTCTTATCTGCGTTTAAAGAATCTACAAATTGGTTACTCTTTCAATGAACAAGTTTTGAATAAGCTGAAGATTGAGCGTTTACGTTTATATGTTGGAGGTACAAATATCTTCACTGTAACTGATGTGGAAAGTGGTCTGGATCCTGAAACTTATGATGGACGACCATCCTATTACCCACCGGTATCTACTTATTTAGTTGGCTTACAAGTAACATTTTAATGGTAAAAAACTGTAAACAATGAAAACACTAAAATTATATATCACAATTGTCGTTCTCGTATTGGGAATGACCAACTGTAGCGATGAATTCTTGGAGCGTTTGCCAAGTGATCAAATTTCGTCGGCTACATTTTTTAAGCAGCAAAAGGATATTGAATATGCGCTTAATGCCGTGTATGACATGATTGGGTTTAATAGTTGGAATCGTGCTTATGGTAGTGGTACCGATTTATTACGCATCGAGGTTTTAACTGATAATGCTGTTGATCATCACTCTTGGAATGCTTGTTACGAACTGGGAAATGGGACGGCTAATGTGTATGATTGGTATGTTCAATACCGTTGGCAAGAAAGATACAAAGGAATCCAACGAGCAAATAGGATATTAGAAGGAGCTCCGTATGTAACTGACATGGATTTGGATTATCGAAACCGTTTAGTTGCTGAGGCTACTTTTTTAAGAGCATACTTCTATTTCGATTTGGTCTATCTTTTTGGAGATGTTCCATTCGTGACATCAAGTTTGGTGCCTGATGATTGTAAGCCAACAACCGATTCGGGGGGTAATGTTATTCCAAATCCTAAATGCTCCAGAACTGACAAAGAGCAAATTTTAGATCAGTTATTAATCGATCTGGACGATATTGTTGAAAATCTTCCAAAGGAATATGATAGAGATAATAAAGGCCGAATTACAAAAGGAACAGCCTTAACCTTAAAAGCTCGTATTCTTTTATATCGCGAACAATGGACACAAGCTGCTGAAGCTGCCAAAGCGGTTATGGATTTACAAGTATATAGCCTGTACTCAAATTATGCGACTTTATTTGATTATGAAGGTGTTGATTGTAATGAAGTGATTTTTGATATTCAGGTAATGAAAGATGTATGGGAAGGTGAATTTTGGTTGCCAAATTACGGTTCTAATTCAGTTGGCGGATGGAGCTGTTCCAACCCTTTACAATCAATGGTTGATAGTTATGAAACGACTGATGGCTTAAGTATAAGCGATCCGGCTTCGATTTACGATCCGGCTAACCCTTATGCTAATCGTGATCCACGCATGCATCATTCTATCCTTTATCCAGGACGCGATTGGCAAGGTGGCGTTTACAATACTATTCCTGGTGCAACTTATCCTGGTAAAGATATAATACCGGGCGATGACTTATATGATGGAACTGGTGGACAGTGGAATAAGTCGGCTACAGGTTATAATTGGCTGAAATATATATCGCAGCAAGATATTAATGATGCTAATTATTGGGATAGTTCCATCCATTTTATCGTTATGCGTTACGCAGAAGTATTGTTAATGTATGCTGAGGCTAAGATTGAAGCGAACGATATTGATCAATCGGTATACGATGCAATAAATGAAGTTCGTCAACGACCTGATGTAAATATGCCTGTAATTACAAGTGGTAAATCCCAGGATGAACTTCGTGCCCTCGTTCGTAACGAACGTCGTGTTGAATTGGCCTTTGAAGGCATTCGCCTATACGATATTCGACGATGGAAAATTGCTGAACATGTTATGCCAGGCGAATCATATGGTTTAACGTTTACCGATCCTGAATCGGGTGAAGAAGTAACTCTGACAGGTGGAAATAGAGCTTTTGATGCTTCAAAACATTATTTATGGCCTGTACCTCAGGCTGAGATTGATGTGTCGGGTCTTTCTCAAAATGATAATTGGTAATAAACTCATTAATAGCATGTACTTGATTTAATGGTCAAGTACATGTTTTTATTAAATGATACTATAAATTGTTCTCAACATTGGCATCTTATTAATAAATTACTGTGTCAATCGATAAATGAAAAACCATGAAGAATATTTCGATCTTTCTCTTAACATGTTTCCTTTGTAATGGCTTTTTACAAGCCCAGGAAACTGTCTTCCCCGGTGCCGATGAAAAAACACCATCTAAAGCACAGTATTTTAGTTGGATCAATAATACCAATGAGGGTGCTACCGAAGCACAAACAATGGTTAATCTCGCCTTTTTCGAATGGATGAAGAAAACCTATGGCATGCAATTGGATATTTATGCCTTTGATGCAGGAGCTATTGATGGCAAACGCTTTTATGGTAGTATTTATTCCGATCGCTTTAAAAAACAATTCCCCAACGGATTTGATCCTATTTATGAAAGAGCTAAAAAGTCAGGCATTCGTCTTGGAGTTTGGGGTGGTCCCGATGGCTTTGGTGATACGCCTGAAGAAGAGAAAGCACGTATTGATCAAATGGTAAAACTTTGTAAAGACTACGAGTTTGCTTTATTTAAATTCGATAAAGTTTGTGGTCCGCTTCCCCTCGAAAAAGAAGATGCATTTATTGAAATGATGAAGGAATGTCGCAAGTACAGTTCGGATTTAATACTGCTTAATCACCGTTTGGGCTTGCAAAAAGCAAAGCCCTATGCTACCACATTCCTGTGGGAAGGTTACGAAACATACATCGACGTGTTTATGACCAATGGCGTAACTGCTCCGCACAACCGTGCCGGCGCATTAAACCGTGGCTTACCACCTGAAATGAAACGATTAACAGAAGATCACGGCGTTTGTCTTTCATCATGCCTCGATTACTGGGAAGACGACTTGGTACTGCAGGCATTTAACCGATCATTAATACTAGCTCCTGAGCTATATGGTAGCCCATGGTTTCTGCGCGATAATGAGTTCCCGCAACTCGCGCGATATTTTAACCTGCATAAAAAATATTCCGACATAATGGTTAATGGCATGGCCTTACCAGAATCTTATGGGCCATCAGCAGTCAGCCGAGGAGACGACAGCCGTCGTATTGTCACAATGCGTAATTTGAGCTGGAATGAGCAAGCATACACCGTTAAACTAAATGAAGAAATTGGCCTTAAGAAGCACGAAACAATAACGCTTGTACAATGGCATCCAACTGAAAAAATATTAGGAACCTATTCTTTTGGTGATGAAGTTGAGGTGGTGGTTGAACCCTTTAGAGCCTGTATGTTACTTGCAACAAGTGAGATATATGATGAACCTTCAGTAGAAGGAGTAGATTATAAGGTGATTCGTAATGTGGAAGGTAAAGCAGTAGAGCTTGAGTTGCTTGGTCGTCCAGGGCAAACAGCATCAGTCACTTTGAACGCACACGAAAACTACACTAATGCCCTTTTAGCAGGTAAAAGTAGTACCAGCTTATTAAAAGGTAAAAAAGTAAAAGTAAAATTCGAAGGGGAGATATTAAACCAAAGCGCACATAGAAAATTAGCCGACTTAAGCGAAACTGATATTCCTAAAGATGCTAATGCCTTATATGAAGCCACGGTTTATGCCGCCGATAACAATGCCTTGGAAGTACGATCTATTCAACGTTCTGGTTTTTCATCTGTACCTGAAGTGAAGGCTGCTCAAGAAGCTTTCTTTAACCAGCCTACATTTGTTGAACGAGGCTTGTGGGATAAAAATTTGTTTGATGGTGATTATCGTACGTCCTTTTATCCATCTACAAAATATGGTAAAGACCAAAAGATTAAAGGAGGAACACTTCGTTTGGATTTAGGTGAAGCAACTGAATTGGATCAGCTTGTAATAACCGTTCCCGACGAATTCTCACTACAACCATTATTACGCGAAGAAGGTAACTATGTTGATGTATCAACTGATCTTGTGAATTGGGAAACCATCACTTATTTATCAGGAAAGAAAATGGTGATTGATTTGAATGCACCAGTTCGTTACTTTAGGTTCAAAGCTTTTCCTCAACAGATATCAGAAATCGAAGGATTTAAAGCTGGTAAAAAAGTGAATAGAGACAATTGGCGAGCATCCAACTTATTTGCCCACAGCGACAAGATGGTGGCACAAAAAGCATGGTCATCAAATATTACTTTAAACGAAGTGGCCGATAACAGCTATTTGTGTGTCGCCATCAATGGTGAGCATGGCTACGAAGGAGCATATGCTTCAATCAAGGTTGATGGTGAATTACGTGGTGCTCCAAATCGTGCCGTTTCCTACCAATCAAATACTTGGGAGTACATCAATGCCAAACGCGATAAAAATTACACCTATTACATCCCTGTAAGTAAGGAGGATATTGGAAAAGAAATTGAGGTATTTGTATTGGGTTACGAAAAAGAAAAGCTCGATTTGAAAGCGGAAGTTTGGATTACAGCCTATCCGTCCCCTTATCAATCAATACAATTAGAATTAAAAAGAAAATAATAAGCATAATGACCAATCTAATTAAGATAACGACTTTGCTATGTGCGACATTCTTATTTGTGAATGCCAGTGCTAAAGAAAAAGTTTACAGTGTAAGTTCACCTGATAAAACAACTGTACTTTCTGTACATGTATCAAATAAAGTACAAATATCGATTCAGCAAGATGGGAAGTTCATTGTGAGCCCATCGGAATTAGCATTGGAGTTAGAATCAAAAACTCTAGCTCAAAACCCAAAGGTACTCAAGGTTGATAAACGTCGAATTGAAGAAACGATAAAGCCAGTAGTTAAGGTAAAAGAAGCAGAGGTGCTGAATAATTGTAATGAGCTAAGCATAACTTTTGATGGAAATTATGCCATGAGCTTTAGAGCATATAACGAAGGTGTTGCCTATCGCTTCGAAACCTCAATGGTCAACGACATTACGGTTGTTAATGAAAAAGGCGAATACAGCTTCCCTGAAAACTATATGTGCTGGTGGGGCCGCGAGAAGAAGTTTCAATCGCACAACCAGGTATATTACGATTATACATCAGTTCAAAAATTGGGTAAAGATGATTTAGCCAGTTTACCATTAATTTTAAACCCAGCCAATGGGCCTAAAATAGTGATTGCCGAAACGGATTTGATTGATTATCCGGGTTGGTGGTTACGTGGTGCTGAGGGTTTAACTCTTAGTGGAACATCGGCACAAGTGGTTAAGCACTTTGATGAGTTAAGCGACCGTAACTTACCGATTAAAAAACGTGAATCATATATTGCCAAAACCAAAGGTACACGAACTTTTCCCTGGCGTATATTCGCCATTGCTCGTAACGATGCTGAGTTAGTAGTGAATCAATTAACATTCTTATTAGCTTCGGAAAATAAAATTGAAAATACCGACTGGATTCAACCAGGTAAGGTGGCATGGGATTGGTGGAATGCCAATAATGTGTATGGTGTTGATTTTAGAGCTGGCTTTAATACGGAAACGTATAAGCATTATATTGATTTCGCATCGGAATACGGTATTGAAAATATCATGCTTGACGAAGGATGGTACGAGTTGGGCGATATCACTGCGGTTAAACCTGAATTAAACCTGAAAGAGTTAATTGAATATGCCGATAGTAAAAATGTGGGTGTTCTACTTTGGGTTGTTTGGAAAACATTGGATAATCAAATTGATGAAGGGTTTGAGTTGTTTAAGGATCTTGGCATTAAGGGTATCAAAGTTGATTTTATGAACCGCGATGACCAATGGATGGTTAATTACTTTCATCGTATTGCAGCCAAAGCAGCCGAATATGAGTTGATGGTTGATTTTCATGGTTCATACAAACCAGCAGGTTTACGTCGCATGTATCCAAATGTTATGACTCGCGAAGGTGTTAATGGGGGCGAGCAATTTAAATGGAGTCTGCGCCAAACACCCGAGCATGATTTAATTTTACCCTTTGGTCGTATGTTAGCCGGTCCACTGGATTACACACCGGGTGCAATGGCTAATGCTCAGGACAAAGATTTTGAACCCATCTTTGATACTCCAATGAGTATGGGAACGCGCTGTCACCAATTGGCCATGTTTGTTATTTACGAAAGCCCAATACAAATGCTTTGTGATAGTCCAACACGTTATAAACGTGAGCCTGAGTGTATGAAATTTTTATCGGATGTGCCAACAGTCTGGGATAGAACGGTTGTGCTTGATGCCAAAGTGAGCGACTATTTGCTTATGGCGCGTCAGAATGGCGATAAGTGGTACATTGGTGGAATGGGCGATTGGGATGAGCGTGACTTAGAGCTTGATTTATCGTTCCTACCTGAAGGAAAAAAATATACGATGACCATTTATACCGATGGCATTAACGCCGATAGAGATGCCAACGATTTTAAAGTTGAAGAAATAGAAGTTGATAACAAGTACAAATCAAAAATAAAACTGTTTGCTGGTGGAGGTGTAGCAGCAATGTTACACCCGCTTAAATAAAGAATATCTTATAACATAAGTTAAGGTGGTAATAATTGTATTACCACCAATTTCAAACGCCTGTTTATACCCAGGTAATTATTAGATTAAAAAATGAATTTGAAACCTATATATCTATTTACCTTAATACTAATTGTTAGTGCATGCAAATCATCATCCGAAGACGTCAATAAAGTTCCTTTGGTGAAAATAACTAGTCCTTCTGAAGGCTATATCTATATTGATGGAATATATGAAGGGCACAAAACACCCAAGGAGTTGGTTTTATCGAAAGGGAGTCACATTATCGGTGTTGCAATGGATGCTTCAAATACCTACTTAAGAAAAGAAATAACTGTAGGAGAAGAGGATGTGACAATTGATTTGCAAATCTCTGATAAACCTGAACCTAAGGTGTGGAAAGGACTTTGGGTAGGTATTCGTGAAGCAACGTAATTATTACTGATGCCAACCTAAATGTAAAAAAGACAATTGATAAGAACCTGGGTACCGATCGCGAGATGATTTATAAGATGAATTGCGATAATTTGGGTAACCTGTGGTGTTCGCATAGTAAGGGTATTAGCATGATTAAACTAAACTCTCCGATTTCGGTTTTAGATAAGAATTCGGAATACGATGTTTACACTATGAATTTAACCAAATTTAATAACGAATACATAGCGGGAACATGGGACAAGGTAGTTAAGTTATCGCCTAACAAATATGGAAAGCATAATCATGCAATAAATACGATTTTAGATGAGCAAGTTTGGTCGCATTGCGATCTTGGTGATAGGCTTATTTATGCAACACAATTTGGTCTTTTTGATTTTTATAATAATAAGCCGAATCATATTTTCAAAACAGAATCGTTGCCATATGTCATTCAGGGAATACGGAATAATCCAGATTGGATAGTACTTGGTCAGCAGGGTTTAACTTTTCTAAAGTATGAGAAGACGAGTTCTTCATCACCTATAAAAATTGTGGATTCCTTAAAAGTAAGAGAGGTAAAAGACGATATTGTAGCCATTGTACAGGATGAGAATGGAGATATTTGGTTTAGAACCAATCCTTTCGAAATATTTGTTCTACGTATAAAAGATGATTCGTTTAGCGATTATGAACTACATCAAATTAATGATGGCGACAAAGAAATATTGAATGAGATTCAGTTTTTCGATTCAGAATTGTTGATTACCAAAAATGGAGATATTTTTTCAATGCATTATGATAAAGCCAATCTCAGCGGCTTTGAGTTAAAACACCATCCATTAACTGATTCTTTAAGTTCAACGTATGTCACCTTTATGCATGCTTATAATAATGAACTGTTTGTTGGTACAGATGAAGGAATTTCCATTATTAGTAAAGATAACAAGTCCAATTATCAAATCGACAGAGATCAGTTTATAGGCGTTAATCAGCTTAAAGATTTTTACTGTTTTGATGGTGATTTATGGGGTATTAATTCGGATGCAGTTTTTAATTTAGACAGGCAATTTATACCCAATAAGAACAAGTTGTTTAATGCAATAATAAGGCAAGTGGCTGTTAATGGCGATTCAATTATTCAATTTGGAACCTATTACGATGAAAGCTCAAAACGTGATAGTTTATACCTTTATCACACCTATACCCAGCCAGAATCAATGATGCCGGAGTTGGTCTTTAAGGAAAACTCTATTTCATTTGAATTTGGAACCAATAGCTACGATAAAGAAAATGCTCTTAGCTTTTCATATCAGTTAGAAGGATACGATAAAGCATGGAGTCCGTATTCAGATGAAACAAAAAAGGAGTACACTAATCTGCGTGAAGGGAAATATTGTTTTAAACTACTATGTGCCGATTCAAGAGGAATGATTAGTAAAATGACCAGTTATAGTTTTACTATTAAGCCACCGTGGTATCGTACTTGGTTTGCCTACGTACTTTATGTGCTAATTGCCTCAGGACTTGTTTATTTGGTCATTTATTTCAGTTTAAAAAGCCTACGCAAAAACAATAAAAAATTGGAAGAGGCTGTTAACGAGGCCACGAAAAAAATAGAAGGTCAGAATGATAAATTAAAGCAGGCTCAGGAAAAACTAACCGAAGTAATGGATGCGGTAAAAGAAGAACTGAGTTTAACCTCAGTAGAGCTGCGTGACGCAACCAATAATCAAGCTGCCACAGTAGAGGAGTTGGCATCATCAATTGGGCAGATGGCCGGTAATATTGATGATACAGCAACTAAGTCGACACAAATGTTGTCCAAGGCTAAGAGCGTGGAAGAAAGTGCAGAAACAAGTGTTGAAACAGTACTTCAAACAGTAAAAGCGATAGAAAACATAACGGAAGAAATTAGTTTTGTTTCCGATTTTTCAAGAATGACCAATTTATTATCGATTAATGCCGCTATTGAGGCTGCCAGGGCAGGTGAGTACGGACGAACTTTTTCAGAAGTTGCTAAACAGGTTAAAAACCTAGCAGAAAAATCGCAGAAAGCAGCCGTTAATATTACTGAATTATCAGATGCAGGCTTGACTTTATCTCAAAATGCCAATCATAAAATTATTGAATTAAAAGATTACATTAATCAAACAGTATCGGCAATTTCAGAAATTCATGAATACAGCCAAGAACAGGCTGCACAATCAACTGAAATAAATACTGCTATCCAAAATATCTCTAATCATATACAAGTGACATCTAATTTAGCCGAAAAGCTTGATGAAGCCATTCAATCATTATCTATTGATACAGAAAGCGAAGCAAGAGGTAATAGTGAAACTTAAATACGAGATATAATAATAAGATTCTATTAAGACCTTTATGGCTGTAACTGCATAATTAATAAATGCTAGTTGCAGCCTTTTTTGTTGTTTATTACTCCTTATTTGCCTATTGCATGTTTATGATATTCCATCTTCATTTTATGTAATGTGGGATAGCTCAAAAGAATATAAATGACAAAAAGTGCAATTAGAAATAAAAAACAATTCATACTTTAACTAATATTTTCAGATTTATGGTAAGCTTGATTTTTTGATGGACAATACTTTAAGTGGTGTTTATGGAACCGTATTTATTAGCTTTTATATCGATGTAGATGGTAGTGTAATAACTATCAAAATACTTAGAGGGGTATCTTCAGAAATAGATGCAGAAGCCATCCGAGTAATTAAAGCTATGCCACTATGGAAGCCTGGCAAACAGCTTTGTAAAACCATAATAGTTAGTTATACCATACCTGTTAGGTTTAGTTTGAATTAACAGACTAGAAATCTTTTAATAGCCATTCAGAAGTGAGTGGCTTGTATTTATGTTCGATGTGTTAAAGTTAAGGCGTGAGGTATTATAGGTAGATACATTGCCCATGAATAAAATGACCGAAGGTGAGCAGCTTTATTTGAATCCTTTAAAAGACAAACAATGAAAATAAGGCTGCGAAAGCCTGGCATGAGCTTTTGCTGACGAGGGATGAAGAACACCGATGGACCTGAAAAAGTGAAGATGAAAATTAATAGTTGAAGAAAAGTATCGGCGCGAAATGAAAGTTCATAAAAATTATCTGCAAGTGTGCTATCCACCTCTTTTATTGTTAAATTCTTAATTATAGGTGTATCCATATACGATGTGGATTTACTTATATTCTCATTTTTTAGTATTTTTAATATTACATTTAATGAATCAAATAAGGAGAATGAAGAATTTTTTTCTCAAATAATTCTTTTATCAATTATACAGATCTATGAAAAGGTTATATGTTTATTTATTTGTGGCATTGTTTTCTAGTGTCGTTACCGCGCAAGATGCTCATTATTGGACCGAACAGTTTGGTACTAAATCAATGCTTCTTAGTAATTCTGTTGTAGGCGTTGTTGAAGATTTGGGGGCTGTATTTTATAATCCGGCAAGATTGGGATTGGTTGATAACCCTGCTTTTGTTATAAGTGGAAAGGTATACGAATTAAATAAAGTGACCATTCATAACGCTACTGGAGATGACCCCAATGCCACCAAGCGGAACAATAAATTTGGAGGTGGACCAAGTTTGGTTGCAGGTACTTTTTCGGTAAAAGGTTGGGATAACCATCATTTTGCCTATGCCTTTTTAACCCGAAGGCGGATGGATACGAATATTTCTGGGGGTGCAGAGAACTATGGTCAATTAATAGAGGTTTTGCCTGGTGAAGAATACTTTAGTGGTTCTATTAATACCAATAAGAAATTTAACGAAGAGTGGATGGGAGGGACTTGGTCATACAGTGGTAACGATAAATTTAGTATTGGTGTAACTGGATTTCTTAATATACGTGATCAGAATGCCTCTGGAGTAACGCAGCTTCAGGCTTATAATCATACCGATGTGGCACTTTATCAAAATAGGAAGTCATATAGTTTTAAGAACTATGGCTTATTATTTAAGATTGGTTTAGCAGCTGAGTTAGATCCTGTTCAAATCGGTTTAACTATTACTACTCCAACCATAGGATTAAAAGGAGAGGGTACTTTTAATTATGAGCAATATCTTGCAGGCGTAGGTTCAGAAGATGCTATATATGTTCGCAATAATCAAAGTGGCGTAAATTGCAATTACAAAACACCTTTCTCCGTTGCAGTAGGAGTAGGTGTAGAACTTTGGGGAGGTAAATTAATGGGGAGTGGAGAATACTTTCATAAAATCAACAACTATACCATTATGCAAGGAGAGACCTTTACTGGTCAAAGTACTGGTACTGATATAACACCAATGTTACAAGATAAGTTGAGTTCGGTAATAAATTTTGGTGTTGGATATAATTATGTATTCAATGAGCACATAAGTGGTTACTTGAGTTATTCCACGGATTATTCAGCAGCGGTTAATTCAAATAAAAACTTGGATGATTATTCGATGGATCTTCAATCTTCTACATTTTTTTCAAACATCAACCATTATGGAGGTGGCGTTGTATTGGATTTTCCAAGGGCAGATATTACCCTAGGTGCTACTCTTGCAAGTGCTAAATATCCCATTTCGCAACCCATCGATTTTCCCGATGGAGACGGCGGATCAATTGTAGATCCCGATAAATATTCGGATGTCAGTTGGAATAGATGGCGCTTTATTGTTGGTATATCAGTGCCATTTGTGAACGAAGCTGCCAAAAGATTGGAAGATAAATTGACAAAAAAACTTCAAAAAAAGCAAAGAGATAAGCCTAAAAAGAAAGACCAGTAAAATATTTAAAAATAAATATTCATCCTAATTGGTTTTAAAAAATAAAAGACCGGTTTCTAAAGCTTTAGAAACCGATCAGTTCATTGCTGTAGCGAAGTTTCTGATAAATATTTTGGACCTTCGTCAGTCACGAAATAGGTCACAAAAAATATGCATTTATACCGTTTAGAATGATTTATTACGATTTGTATAAACACAAAAAAGCCTGTAAATCGAACGATTTACAGGCTTTTTATACAATTTGATATCTTGTTATGTGATCCCGGCAGGACTCGAACCTGCAACCTCTGCGGCCGTAACGCAGTGCTCTATCCAATTAAGCTACGGAACCGTATTTGCATCGTTTCTGAACCCGTTTGGCTCAAATGCGGTGCAAAGAAAAGTAAAAGGATTTTATTTACCAAAACTATTTTCAACAATGTTTGAATCTTGAAAATAAGCTACTGGTTTCCAGTTAAAATGTCTTTAGCCTTCGCTCTGGTAGGCTTTTACTTTACCTCCTGTATTTTCTTTTTTCTCAATTTTAGCTGGTTCTCCTTTATAGTTTACTACACCACCCGAACCTGCTGTTGCAATCAATTTTTTACTTGCGTTAACTTCTACGTTACTACCAAGAGTTGCCTTAGCAACCGTTTCTTCGCACTCTAAAGGATAACACAGGTATTTACCACCTGTTCCCATATTTACTTCCTGCGTTTTCGTTACGCCTGATAATTCAACTCGAGAGGCCGAACCAGATACTTCTATGGCATTAACATCAACATCTAATTCTACACTAGAATCTGTTCCTGCTCTTACTTTAAGCTTATCTGCGTAAATGGTGTTATCGGCATCAAGGCTGGCTCCTGAACCAACTTCTATTTCACGAATGGTATTATAAGTAACATAAACCTGAACAGCCATGTCTTTATATATCTTCGTTTTCATTTTTAATACTAATTGACGACTTTTTATGCTGCTCACAACATCACTTAGTTCACCATTACGTATATGTATCTCTATCGATTCTTTATTGCCTTCAACCAGAGTTACATTAATACCTTTACTGGCTTTCACCTTGTCGAAAGAGCCCATCTTTCTAACCTGTGTTTGTTCATTAGCTTCGTTTTCTTCCTGGGCTACAGTGTTTCCTATAAATAGTGCAAAAAGTAAGAGGGTGCTTAAAAATCTCATATCGTATCGTTTAATTATTTTATAAAGATGTTTAGTTGTGCCAATTCAACAAAAACTGTGCAAATTTAATAAATGCTTCTTATTATATGTAATAATTGTATGTAATTACTAGTTAATTAGTGTTTTGTATTGTCAATTAAATTTATGCAAATAATTCTTTCAGATCATTTTTGCTGATGTCCTTAAGTGGATTATTTGATGTAATAAATGTATCGGCCAATTCAAGTTTTCTTTCTTGTAATTTAATTATTTTTTCTTCGATACTTTCGGAAGAGATAAATTTGTAAACAAACACATTTTTAGTTTGTCCTATGCGATGCGCACGGTTGATGGCCTGTAATTCCGCAGCAGGATTCCACCATGGGTTAAGCATAAACACATAATCGGCTTCTATTAAATTTAAACCAACGCCACCAGCCTTGAGGGAGATAAGGAAAACTCTGCAATCCTCATTTTTAGTAAACTCATCAATGGCTTTTTGTCGATTAGTGGTTGAGCCTATCAATTTTGAATAGGCCATTTTTCTTTTCTGTAAATCTTTTTCAATCAACTCAAGATCTTTTACAAAGGAAGAGAATATTAGTACTTTATGCTTTTCCGTAATCACGTTATCCAGTTTCTCAAATATTTGCTGGTACTTGCCTGATGAGCCTTTGTACTCGTCATCGATTAGGGCAGGGTGATTGGCTATTTGGCGCAATTTGGTGAGTGCCTGCAATGCTAGTATAGCATTGTTGTTCACGCCTGTTTGTTCAATGGCTTTTAATAACTCATTACGTATACCTGACTTTTCTTTTTCGTAGTATTTTTGTTGATCTTCAGTCATGTCGCATAGCAATACTTGCTCGGTAACTGGTGGCAATTCTTTGGCTACCATATCTTTGGTGCGACGAAGAATAAACGGATTAATGAGTTGCTGTAGTTTTTTCTCTTTCTCTTCACTGCGTTTCTTTTCGATGGGACCAACGTAATGGTTCTTGAAAAAATTGAGACTGCCTAATAACCCATCGTTTACAAAATTCATTTGTGCCCATAAATCAACCAATGCATTTTCTATTGGTGTACCCGTTAATACCAGGCGGAATTTGGAATCGAGAGTAGTGACTGCTTGGTATATTTTTGATCCAGGGTTTTTAATGTTCTGACTTTCATCCAGTATCACATAATGAAACTGATAATGTTTTAAATAATCAATATCGTTGCGTACCACACCATAACTGCTCAATACAATGTGATAATGCTTTAGTATGTTGCCAATTTCTTTGGTTTTTAAGCGATTGGTCCCAGTGTAGATATATACCTTTAATTTGGGAGCAAACTTCTTTATTTCGTTGGCCCAATTGTGTACCAGTGAGGTAGGCATCACAATTAAACTAGCCGCCTTATTACTTTTGTTGAAACCGACTATTGGTGTATCAAACATAGCCAATTGTTGTTCTTCTTGAGGCTTATCTAATGATTTTTCATTTGCTTCCTGTTCTTCTTCATCGTAATGATCAAGTAAAAGAGATAAGGTTTGAATGGTTTTACCAAGCCCCATATCATCGGCCAGAATACCTCCAAAACTATTT
This sequence comes from Carboxylicivirga fragile, assembly GCF_050589805.1. Lineage (NCBI taxonomy): Bacteria > Pseudomonadati > Bacteroidota > Bacteroidia > Marinilabiliales > Marinilabiliaceae > Carboxylicivirga > Carboxylicivirga fragile. Next base: position 37,983 of record NZ_JBNGOY010000018.1, read on the forward strand.
TTATATAAGAGCTGCATCCATGTATAACCTTCCTGCTGATAATGGCGTAATTCGGCATTTAAGCTATCCGGAGGTGTTAGCAATTCGCTGGTGTCTTGTTCAACTAAATCGTTGATGCGTTTATACCAGTTGGGTGATATTTCCTGCAGTTTTTTTGAGTCGAGTAGGTTGAAATGCATCTTGTCAAGTGTCATCTGCTCATCGTTGATATCAACAAAATGCATTAGGTCGCTAAATCGTGTGAACCATTCCATTGGAATAATAAAATATTCGCCATTGGGTAAGATGAATTCACGTTTCCCTTTTATGATGTTCTGCCGTATTTTATGAAATGGAATTTTAAATTCACCAACAGATATGATGGCATTAATGTCGAACCAATCATTATCTTCTTCATAAGCAACTTCTAACTTTACATTACCAGTGTAAAAGGTTTCGTCAAAACCTGATTGCGTAAGGATAATCCCTGCTTTTATTAAAACGGCGTTTTTCAGATTAGTCCACTCAATAACTTCATTTATTTGATCTTCTTTTAATAAATCAATGTTGCTTGGCAGGTATTGCGATTCGCCTACACTTTTTAATCCTAGTTTTTTTAGTTTGCCAATGACGGCTTGCTCCTTATCAATGTCGCGTTCCAATCGGAAAAAGGTAAAATCACGCTTGTATTTTCGCATCTCAACAAAAACACGGGATTTTGTTCCTGCCAGATATTCATCTCTATCATACTTAAACTTTAATGTAAGTACAGCATTACCTGACAGATCTTTTTCGAGTAATAGAATAGGCTTCATGTCTACCTTTTTATCGAATACTCTAAACCCTTCCACTTCAACACGATGATTGCGAATACAAGTTTTTACATAGGCATTCATATAGGTTTCTACACTTTGGGGTTTAATCAACAAGTGATTAACTCTCAGGAATGGTTGAAACTTCTTAATATTAATTTCTTCGAATCGAAATAAACGATTATTGATTAAAAAAGTGGCAGGAGTGGCGGTGAGCTCAATTACTTCGCGGTTAGTTAAACCCATCGAAGTGTCACCCTTCATAACTTTTAAGGTGTATTTTAATCCTGAATATTCCAGTTTAAAACTAAAGATAGCTTCATCGTATGTTGGACTAACCTTGATGCGATCAGCGATGTATATTCTACTGTATTTTGGGTTTTTATAATAAACGGGGGTTTCATCGAGCGCTAGTATTTCAAGCGCCTTTGAAATCTTTTTATCGATGTATGGTCGTATGTGTTCTTCAGCGTATTTCGGATCTAACTTCTCAAAGAATAGTTTCAGGTTCTTTTGTTTCGAGAAACGTTTATAAAGGTTTTGTTCATTAATGCTACTTAAAAGTTTAACTACTTCTGCCTGAGCTTTAGAAAATGGATAGCGATTTTGTTTGAGATGTTCCTCAGTGGCTTGCTCCGATAAGGCTAAATAGTTTTCTTCCCCATTCTCTACATAATAGGGAATGAGTGTTAAACCAATGTTTCTTTTCTCCGTAATAACAGCAATAAATTGCTCCATAAATGTTGTGAACTATAAAATTTGAACCAGTGTTGAACTATACCCAAATAAGCAAAGATAATAGGAATATTAATTGTGCGAATCAGTTTCTGAATTTTTTAAGTACATTATAAAAAAAAGTCCGGTAGTTGTTAGCGAGAAGTCTGTAGCTTGTTTTGTAGTTTTTACAATTCTTAATCCCGATTGGATTAATTAGTAATAACTACGGGTGTAACACGTGGAAAATAAAAAGTCATCAAAAGGAACCCGGAAGTGCGTTCAGCCCTTAATGTTAATAATTAGCAAAGATGAAAAATCAATCGAACATTTCTTTAACTTATTGGTCTAATAGGCAGAGTAAATACTAAAAACACAAATATTCGAAATGAAACATGTCATTATATATGCTCACCCTTCACCTAAGAGCTTTAGCTCAAAGTTGAAAAATGCGCTTAAACTAACGAGCGATGAACGTAATTGGGAAACAACGATTCGTGATTTGTATGAAATGAAATTTGATCCGGTTTTATGGCCTGTTGAATTGGCCCAATTATCGAAAGGAGAGGTGAGTGATGAGATTAGAAAGGAACAAGAATTAGTTTTAGATGCAGATATTATTTCAGTGATATATCCTTTATGGTGGGCTGGGTTTCCTGCAATCTTAAAGGGGTACATCGATAAAGTATTGGCATATGGTTTTGCCTATAAAGCTGGTAGTAATGGGATAGAAGGATTGTTGAAGAACAAGAAAGTTTACCTTTTTACATCAATGGGAAATACCATTGAGCAATATGAAAGTAAGGGACTAATCGATGCTTTTAAGAAGATACAAGGTGGCGAAATTTTCGAGTTTTGTGGAATGGATGTGCAAGCGCACCAATTTTTCCCGGAAATTCCATCCGCATCAGATGAGGAAATAAACCATCATATTGATAAAGCCTTGTCATTATTTGAACCAAATGAGGTTATACCAATTGTATTCCAAAATGATTTATAAATCATTTTGCTAATTACAATGGTTAATGCCGATACAAAAGCACAGATTGATTTTTTTATCAATCGTTTTGGTTTGTAAACGGTATTATTAGTGAGCAGTAATCATTCATTAATATTTATTTTAAGTTGATTGCAATATAATTTTATCGCTTACTTCTCTGCTAATCTATTAGTTAGTGAGTGGTGCATTGGCTTTACCTAAAAAATGCCTCTAACACTTCAATATAAAGTTTTAAAGGCAAGTAAATATTTTTAATTTTGCACAAAATTAAAAAGTAACAAGAATGTTTGAGAATCTGAGTGAAAGGCTCGAGCGGTCGTTTAAACTACTAAAAGGAGAGAGTAAAATCTCCGAACTAAATATTGCAGAAACTTTAAAGGATATTCGTCGTGCATTGTTAGATGCCGATGTTAACTATAAAACTGCAAAAGATTTTACGGAAACCGTTAAGGAAAAGGCAATGGGACAAAATGTCCTTACTGCTGTTAAGCCTGGCGAAATGATGACAAAGCTAGTTCATGATGAATTAGCTTTGTTAATGGGAGGTGAGTCGGTTGATATCGATTTAAAGAACAATCCAACCATCATATTAATTGCAGGTTTACAAGGTTCGGGTAAAACCACTTTCACTGGAAAACTAGCCAATTTACTTAAAACCAAACGTTCTAAGAATCCTTTGCTTATTGCGGGTGATGTTTACCGTCCGGCGGCGATCAATCAGCTGCAGGTATTGGGTGAACAGATTGGTGTTCAGGTTTATACCGAAGAAGGAAGTAAAGATCCTGTTAAGATTGCCAAGGATGGTATTAAAATGGCCAAAAAAGGTGCGCATGATGTTGTTATCATCGATACCGCTGGTCGTTTAGCCATTGATGAGCAGATGATGGATGAGATTTCGGCTGTTAAAAAGGCAACCAGTCCCGATGAGATTCTTTTCGTAGTGGATTCTATGACAGGTCAGGATGCTGTAAATACTGCCAAGGAATTTAACGACCGTCTTGATTTTAATGGTGTTGTACTAACCAAGCTTGATGGTGATACACGTGGTGGAGCAGCTTTATCCATCCGTAGCGTTGTTAATAAACCAATTAAATATGTAGGTACGGGCGAGAAGATGGAAGCGCTTGATGTTTTCCACCCGAATCGTATGGCCGACCGTATCTTGGGTATGGGTGATATCGTATCACTTGTAGAACGTGCTCAAGAGCAATTTGACGAAGAAGAGGCTCGTAAGCTTCAGAAGAAGATAGCCAAAAACCAGTTTAACTTCGATGATTTCTTGAAGCAGATTCAGCAAATCAAGAAGATGGGTAACCTTAAGGATTTGGCAGGCATGATACCAGGTATGGGTAAAATGCTTAAGAACATGGATTTTGACGACGATGCTTTTAAAGGTATCGAAGCTATTATTCGTTCGATGACACCTGTTGAGCGTGATCAGCCTAGTGTGATTAACGGTAGCAGAAAAAAACGTATTGCAGCAGGTAGTGGAACATCCATTCAAGAAGTTAATCGCTTGATAAAACAATTCGACGATACGCGCAAAGTCATGAAGATGATGACTTCAGGAAACAAAATGGGCAAGATGATGGGTAAGATGCCCATGGGAAAACGCCGATAAATAATATAATTTTAAAAGAAGCGCGTTTGTGCTTCTTTTTTTATTTAACCCAGATAAAAATCAACACCATGCAGTTAATTGATGGAAAAGTAACTTCAAAGGAAATTCGCAAAGAAATAGCTGAAGAGGTTAAACAGCTTGTTGCAACTGGCGCTAAACAGCCTCATTTGGCCGCCATATTAGTTGGACACGATGGTGGGAGTGAATCGTATGTTTCGGGTAAGATGAAAGCATGCGAAGAAGTTGGATTTAAATCGAGTCTGATACGTTTCGAAGACGATGTAACAGAAGCTGAACTACTTGCTAAAGTAGACGAATTAAACAATGATGCCGATATTGATGGTTTTATTGTGCAGTTACCATTACCAAAACACATTTCGGAAGATAAGGTGACTGACACCATTGACCCTCGTAAAGATGTGGATGGTTTCCACCCAATCAATGTTGGTCGCATGACCATTGGTATGCCAGCATATATTTCGGCAACACCACAGGGTATTATGGAGTTACTGAAACGCTACGAAATTAATACATCGGGTAAGCATGTGGTAGTTATTGGTCGTAGTAATATTGTTGGCCGTCCAATGAGTATTCTGTTGTCTCAAAAAGGAAATCCTGGTGATTCAACTGTAACGGTTTGTCACAGTCGTACAGCTAAGCTTAAAGAGATTTGTTTAGATGCAGATATTATTATTGCAGCCATTGGTGCTCCTGGTTTTGTTAAGGGCGATATGGTTAAAGAAGGCGCGGTTGTAATTGATGTTGGTACTACACGTGTAAAAGCTGATGATACCAAATCAGGATGGCGCTTGAAGGGTGATGTTTTATTTGATGAAGTAGCTCCTAAGTGTTCGTTCATTACACCAGTTCCTGGAGGAGTAGGGCCAATGACCATTACTTCATTGATCATCAATACGCTTAAGTCGGCAAAGAAAGAGATATATAAATAAAAAATAAGCTGATGGCTATCGGCTTATAGCTACTAGCTTTCCGAAAACACAAAAAGGAGCGGCTCTTTATTTACATTTTGTAATTAAAGAACCGCTCCTTTTCTTTTAATGCTATCGGCTAGAAGCCAGCAGCTATCAGCTTTATTGTGGTTGATGCTGCGGTCTTAGTAAATCCATCACTGTTTTCACAGGGTTGAAGGTGGTAATAGGCACTTCCACAAAGAAGGTTAGCCAGTTGGCCATGGCACCATTCCAAAGTCCTGGTAATTCTAGTGCTTTAAGTTCCTTTCCATTTTGTGTTTTCTCCGAGATAAAACCTGTGTTATGGTCGATGTAATCCAATAAATTAAACTTCTGACCTTTGTAATCCTTAACAAAACAGACCAAGTCAACCGGGTTAAAATGAGTACTATTATTTAAAATATCCTGCTGAGCACTATCGCTTGGATCTATCTGTGCGCCTTCAACTACTTGTAGCGTAACACTGCCATCGCTTTGCTCAACCCAGAATGGGCCACCTCCCGGTTCGCCTTCATTCTTCACCATACCACAAACGCGTATTGGTCTATTTAAACGTTCGTGTATGAATTGCTTCGTTTTTGCAAGATCATCAACACTTAATTGAGATGTATCAATTTGTAATTCGTCTTTTAAGAATTGGATACCTGCCTGAATACCTTCCTTTATGGTTCTCTTGTCTTCCAAGTTGTTGAGAATTCCATGTATGGTTTCCCTTTTCGATAGGAGTAATCCAGCTAATATTTTTTTGTATTCGATGGTGTCAGCCTGCAAATGTTCGGGAACTACATTGTCGATGTTCTTAATAAAAATGATATCATCCTTAAGATCATTTAAGTTTTCGATCAAGGCACCATGTCCACCTGGGCGAAATAGTAGTTCGTCATTCTCTGTTCTAAAAGGGGTGTTATCTGGATTGGCTGCTATGGTATCGGTGGATGGTTTCTGATACGAGAAACTGACATCAAATTTTGTATTGTATTTGGATTCGTATTTTTGTTTCACATCACTCAGTAGTGCTTCAAACTTTTCGTGATGCTCTGGACTAACCGTATAATGTACTTTGCCATTCCTTTTATTGTTGAGACTATAACCTGCCGTTTCTCTCAAATGTTCTTCAAAAGGCGTCACTGCCTTTTCTCCATTCGCATGGAATTTTAATAAACCTTTAGGTAATTTACCATAATCTAAGCCATCAGCTTGCAATAACTGGCTTATAATAGAGTGAAGAGCTGTGGCATCAATATTATCCAGGTTTATATTAGAATCAAGCAATGTTTTTAAATCATTATAAAATGCAAAATCAGATAAACGATCATTAAATGTTTTGTATGGTTCCTCATCGAATTTACTTGCCTGCAAATCCACATTTTGAATATATTCAAATAAAGATTTAAACATGCGTGTGGCCGCACCTGAGGCTGGAACAAATTTACATGGCGCTAAATCATTTTTTATTGCGTCGTTATAGATATTAACAAAGTCTGCTTTTTTATCATCATGTACAGCGATTATACCGTCACTAATCGTTGCTGCTTTTATCAATTTTGAAAAGGGAAAACCAGACTTAAATTGTTCTAGTTGTGAACTAACCTTATCAATACTAATATCTTTCTTGCTTAATAGTTGTTTATCCTTGTCTGAAATCATAGCTGTTCTTGTATTATTAAAAGTAATATTACTGCATTCATTTAAAATATGCAAAGCCTTTACCTAACTAATTTTTGTTTCAAGGTAGCTGTCTTCTGTGTTCGACTATTTAAACAAAAAAGTCTAATCGATTAATAGTCAGGCGTTTTAGAATTCGAAGTGTTAAGAAAAATTAATATATTGCCAGCGTTTAAATAGAATAATCATTAATTATAAATTCTATATGAAGAAAATCTTCGCAATGGCCGCATTTATAGTATGCGGACTTAGCCTGAGTGCCGAAGGCTACCAGGTGAATCTACAAGGAAATCGTCAAACAGGAATGGGGCATACAGGTGCCGGCCTTTTGATGGGAGCTTCCAGCATGCATTTTAATCCTGGAGGTTTAAGTTTTTTAGAAAAAAAGTATGAGTTTTCGCTAGGAGGAAGCGCTATTTTTGGTAAAAATACTTTTCAGAAACAATCACCCTCCACCTACGAAGCTAGTTCGAATAACCCATTGGGAACGCCATTTTACTTTTATGGCGCCATGCAATTAAATGATAAAATGACTGTTGGATTATCTGTAACTACGCCCTTTGGTAACTCATTGGTGTGGGGCGATGATTGGGATGGACGGTTATTAATTCAAGATATTTCATTACGTGCCATATTTATTCAACCTACATTTGCTTATAAGGTTAATGATAAGTTAGGTTTTGGTGTCGGGCTAATGGCCGTTAACGGAAATGTTAATCTAAATAAAGCTTTACCAGTGCAATCTGCTGCTGGAGATGCGAGTGTAAATATAAAAGGTAATACCTGGGCTTTTGGTTTTAATGCTGGTGTTACTTATAAGGCATCCGAAGCTTTAACACTTGGATTGAGTTATCGTTCAGAGGTAATGGTTAAGCTAGAGGAAGGTGACGCTGATTTTTCAGTACCAGGTTCTTTAGCCGGTCTTTATCCGGATACTAAGTTTAAATCTGAACTACCTATGCCAAGTAATATTACTTTCGGTGTTGGATACCAGGTAACGGATAAACTTCTTTTAGCTGTTGATTTGCAGCATGTAGGATGGTCAGCTTATGAGAGCTTAGATTTTGATTTTGAGGCTCCTACAGTACCAGACTCTAAGAATATAAGAAATTTCGAAAATACCATGATCTATCGTTTAGGAGCTGAGTATGCTTTGAAAGAAACAATTGATTTACGTGCAGGGGTATATTACGATACAACTCCTATTCCGGAAGATCACCTAACACCTGAAACACCAGGAACTAATAAAACAGGTTTCTCGGCTGGTATTACATGGTCGATAAATGATAAGTTAGATCTTGATGGTTCTTTCTTATACATTCATGGGCAAAAGCGTGAGGATGGCTATGCTCCATCTAACTTTTATGGAACTTATTATACCAATGCGGTTATTCCTGGTATAGGTCTTACTTATTCATTTTAAATTAGAATACAATGATTAATAAATATATTTCAAAAGTTGCCATTGTGCTTATTGCACTTGTAATGTGGCAATGTGAGCCTAAGGTTGACTCGTTTACCCCTTCCAGTGGCTCGGCAGATTTCTCAAGTTTTGTGGCTATTGGTGATTCGTATACGGCTGGATATACCGATGGAGCTTTAGGGCAAAGAGGTCAAATGGAAAGTTTTGCTTACATTTTGGCGAAGCAATTAGAATCAGTAGGAAGCAAAGGTTTTAATCAACCAATGGTAAAATCAAGAGGTAGTGTTGGTAGCACTGTAATTGATGAATCAGGAAGCTTAAATGGATACTATGAATTAAGTACTGCATCTGGTTCCTTAGCGCCTGTGCCAACAATGGGCGATATGGCCATTCTAGCAGAACGTGTGTATGATGCCAGTAATCCATTTCATAATGTTGGTATTCCAGGAGCAAAGGTTATTCATATGAGATATCCAGGTTACGGTATGGCAAATCCATTTTTCACAAGATTTGCAAGTAATCCGGTATCAACAACTGTTATTGATGATGCAATGTTAGCGAAACCTACTTTTGCTTGTTTATGGATTGGAAATAATGATGTACTTGGATATGCTTTAGCGGGTGGTGAAAGTGATGCTATAACCCCGCATACTTTGTTTCAATCAGAAATGGAGGAAGTAGTTGATAAGATCTTTGCTGAAGCGAATGGTGTAATTGGGAATATTCCAGCTATTGATGCTATTCCATTTTTTAATACTGTTACTTATGATGCTTTAGTACTAGATCAAGCTACAGCAGATATGTTAAATGCTCATCCTAATTATATTGCTTATAATCAAGGATCCGAAGCGTTGGGTTTAGATAAAATTATTTTTCAAGCAGGTTCAAATGCTTTAGTTATTGCGGATGAGGATTATGCTCACCCTGGAAAAATTCGACAAATCAAAAAGGGTGAAAAAGTTTTATTAAGTGCTTCTGGTAAAATATCTGATAAAGAAATTGGGTGGGGTTACATGCAACCAATTCCTGCTACTCATGTGCTTGATGAATTTGAGTTAGAAGATATTCGTGATGAGACTATGGAGTATAATAGTGCTATTGCAACTATTTGTGATAATGAAGATATAGCCTTAGTTGATCTAAGTGCCATTATGGATGAATTAAGCACTACAGGTTTAATAATAGACGGAAATAAGTACACAGATACTTTTGTAACTGGTGGAGTGTTTTCATTGGATGGCATTCATGCAACAGGTAGAGGTTCTGCGATAATAGCAAATGCTTTTATTGAAGCAATTAATAAACAATATGGCGCTATGGTACCGTTGGCTAATATAAATGATTATGCCGGAGTTAAGTTTCCTTAGATAATTATACGAATGAAAATATAACGGCGCTAAAACCATTGTGGTTTAGCGCCGTTTGTGTTTTGTAATTATACTATTTGCACAGCTAAGCGAAAATATTGTAACTTAGAACAAAGTTTTTTGTGTTATGACTAAGATTGAGGTTATAAAAAATAGGTTGATTGATAGGGTTTTGGCAACCAATAATGAGAGTCTGTTAAAAGCTATCGATAGTATATTTGAGTCAACAAGTGAGGAAGAAAAGGTCTTATTATCATCTGAGCAAATTGAAATGTTGCAAATGAGTGAGAATGATATAAAGAACGGAGATATTGTTTCTGAATCCGAAATTGAAAAATTGGATGAAGAATGGTTAAGCTAAAAGTTTACTGGACTCAGACGGCCATAAAACAAAGAAATCATGCATTTGACTATTGGAATAAGAGAAATAGAAGTAAATCTTTTTCAAGAAAATTAAATATTGCAATAAAAGAACGAACAAATCTTCTCAAAAAACACCCAGATTTAGGGAAGGCAACCAATTATGAACAAATAAAGGCTGTTTCTTTAGGGCATTATAGTATTTTATATCTAAAACAAGGTTCGAAGATTATTATTTCAGGTTTCTGGGATAATAGGCAAGACCCTTGTAAATTATTGAAACATATTGAAGGCAAATAGAACATGCCACTAGCTATTAGAATTTTTCAGTCCATTTGAAAAATATAAAAATGGCGCTAAATCCACTGTGGTTTAGCGCCGTTTCTATATTGTCTAAAGTTGATCTAAAGTCTATTTATCTATTATCTAATAATCTATTTTTAAAACTGTACAATTGTTTTTCTAATTTCAACCAAACGAGTCATTAAACCTTCCAGTAAATCAAGGTGTAACATGTTAGCACCATCTGACTTGGCATTGGCGGGATCAAAATGGGTTTCGATAAATAATCCATCGGCTCCAACAGCAATACCGGCTCTGGCCACCGTTTCGATTAATTCGGGCTTGCCTCCTGTAACACCACTGGTTTGATTTGGCTGCTGTAACGAGTGGGTTATATCTAATACAACCGGCACATCAAATTTCTGCATGGCAGGGATGCCTCGGTAATCAACAATCATATCCTGGTAGCCAAACATTGTACCACGGTCGGTTAATACCACTTGATCGTTACCCATGTCGCGTACTTTGTTAACTGCAAATGTCATTGATTCTGGACTCAAGAATTGACCTTTCTTGATGTTAACCACTTTACCTGTTTTAGCGGCAGCTACCAATAAATCAGTTTGTCGACACAGAAAGGCTGGAATCTGCAATACATCAACATATTCGGCAGCCATGGCAGCTTCATCAGCAGCATGAATATCTGTTACAGTTGGTACATCAAATGTTTCGCTAACCTTACGTAGAATCTTTAATGCCTTTTCATCGCCAATACCACTGAATGAATCAATTCGTGAGCGGTTAGCCTTACGATACGAGCCTTTAAAAATATAAGGTATCTCAAGTTTGTTAGTAATTTCAACAGCACGTTCGGCAATTCTAAGCGCCATATCTTCGCCTTCAATGGCACAAGGGCCTGCCAATAGGAAGAAATTATTACTGTTGGTATGTTTAATTCTGGGTATCTTATTTAAATCCATAATTTTTAAATAGTCCGAAGTTCCGATAGCATTCGGAAGAAATCCGTAGTCCGAATTTCTTTGTTCGGGGTTAATTATTTATAATGCAAAAGTACAATACATCGATCTATATTAATACAAAACCTTAGCTTATTTCTTTTTCCATAGAAACTTCATGCGCTCATCAATCTTTGATTCCTGAGGATTGACTTGCGGCGTATACAATTCCTTATCTTTTATTTCATCTGGCATGTAATCCTGTATCACAAAATTATTAGGATAACTATGCGAATACATGTATTCTTTGCCGTAATTCAACTCTTTCATCAGTTTGGTTGGCGCATTTCGCAAATGTAAAGGCACGGGTAGATTACCTGTTTGTTTAACGATGGATTGGGCATCTTTAATGGCCATGTAAGCCGAATTACTCTTAGGACTTGTCGCCAAATAGATGGTACATTGCGAGAGAATGATTCGTGATTCGGGCCAGCCAACCATTTTTATGGCCTCAAAGCAATTGGTGGCTAATAATAAGGCATTTGGGTTGGCCAAACCTATGTCTTCCGATGCTGAGATGATGAGTCTGCGCGCTATAAACTTAGGGTCTTCGCCACCTTCAACCATACGTGCTAACCAATAAACTGCGGCATCAGGATCGCTACCACGTATCGATTTAATAAAAGCAGAGATGATGTCGTAGTGCAATTCCCCATTTTTATCATATTGTGCAGGGTTCTGCTGAAGATTATTGGTGACTAATTCATCGTCGATAACAATTTTATCTTTGCTGATTTCCGCATTAGAGACTAACTCTAAAATATTCAGTAGTTTTCTAGCATCGCCACCGGAATAACGAAGCAAGGCAGAATCTTCTTTTATTGTAATTTCTTTTTCTTTAAGAAGAATGTCCTTCTTAAGAACATTGTCAACTAATTCAAGTAAGTCCTCTTTTTCGAGTGCTTGAAGTACATATACCTGACATCTTGAAAGTAATGGTGATATTACCTCAAAAGATGGATTTTCGGTAGTTGCTCCAATAAGCGTGACAGCTCCTTCTTCAACAGCTCCAAGCAAACTATCTTGTTGTGATTTACTGAAACGATGTATCTCATCAATAAATAAAATAGGAGAGGGTGAGCTAAAAAAACGCGCCTTCTTTGCTTTTTCAATGGCTTCACGTACATCTTTCACACCTGAATTGATGGCTGATAGCACATAAAAAGGTCGTTCGAGTTGCTTGGATATAATTTTAGCCAAAGTAGTTTTACCTACCCCAGGAGGTCCCCAAAGAATGATGGATGATATTACCTTACGTTCGAGCATGTTGCGCAATACCGCACCTTTACCAACAAGGTGTTTTTGTCCAATATAATCGTCAAGATTGCGCGGCCGCATACGTTCGGCCAAAGGAGGATATCCGCTCATGTTTATTTATTTGATTGATCAAAATTACAAAAAATATTAAACGGTTGACATCGCTTTAAGCGATGTCATCCGTTTAATATTCTAGAAGAAGGCTTTGCCTTTCTTTATGAATACAGTTGTGGTAATTGTTAAAAGTGCCAAGATCTTCAAAAAAAGAGAGCCCATGTGCCTTATTTATTATTCCTTCATGATGGCTAGTATAGTGTTTGTAAGAACTATGGGTGTAGGTTTTATAATCTAATTCAATGTGTTTTGTGGGGTTGTGATGAATGTAAAAAATGAGATATTTGATATATTCATCATCTTCGATCATAATGCGTTTAAAAGGTCTCTCAAAAAGTGACCCTGTTCTGTTTTCTTGTTTGTTAATTGCCTGAGAGTATGAAACAAAAAAACGTCTGAATTGATTGGAGAAGTACTTGTTTATTTCAGATTCTCCGCTTAGAGTTTTATATTTATTATTATCTACCTGTGAGATTTTTTCAGGTATTTGTATTAAAAAATGAAAGTGGTTTAACAACAGACAATAAGCCAATACATCACACTCATTTAAGTATTTGTCAAGTTGCCTAAGGAAATAGTTATAGTTCTCTTCTCGAAAGAAAATCTTCGTGCTATTAATGCCTCTATTGAATAGATGATAATATTTTCCTGGCAGTAAGGGAGTTTTTGTTTTAAGTGAGGGCATTTTGTTTATAAAATTATGAAAGTATAACTAAGAAAGCAATATGGATGACATCGCTAGAAGCGATGTCATCCGTTTATATGTAAACAAAACTTGCTTAGCGCTGTTTTTTTCAAAAAGACGTTTATGCGATATATAATACTACTAACAATAATATGGGGAATTAATTCGATTAATATGCAAGCACAAGATACAGCAGTGGCCACATTTGGAGGTGGATGCTTTTGGTGCACCGAGGCAATTTTTTTAAAGCTAAAGGGTGTGGATAAGGTTGAATCAGGTTACAGTGGTGGCGAATCAAAAAATCCGACTTATAAAGAAATTTGCACTGGGTTAACTGGTCATGCCGAGGTGATACACATTACTTACCAACCAGCACTAATTGAATTTGAAGATTTGTTAGAAGTTTTCTTTGCCACTCATGATCCAACTACGTTGAATCGTCAAGGGGCTGATGTAGGAACACAATATCGATCGGTGGTGTTTTATCACAACGAGCAGCAAAAATCAAAATCAGAATTTATTATTCAAGAACTAAACAGACAATCTGCTTTTGATGATCCAATAGTAACAGAGGTAAGTGCTTTTGATGTTTTTTACCCAGCTGAAGGCTACCATCAGGATTATTATAGCAATAATAAGAATCAGCCGTATTGTAGAGCAGTAGTAGGACCTAAGGTGGAAAAGTTTAAAAAAGCATTTAGTGATATTTTGAAGGATTAAAAATGTTGAATTAGAGTTTGTTGGGTGAGGGTGTGTTAAGTTTTTTAGTTTTTTAATTTTAATTTAAAACTAAATTTACCTATCTTTGAACCCCGGAATGAGACAAGAAGAAAACAAATATTTTCGACTTAGAAACCAAAGTTATCATCCGGATAATAATGGTAAAATTGCTTTTTTCTTTTCATTCATTTCACGATTAACAATTGAGCAATTTATTTTTTTTAAAAATATAAAAGACCTGATTTTTCCATCAGGTCTTTTTTTTGTGCCTCAATTTGTAGCAATAAAATCGTCTAAGATTCAAAACCAAAGTAGAACAAACCATATAGAGTTATGCTATCAGGTGTAATTAACAGGTAAATTTTATACAATGAAGAACAAAAGTTTAGTTTCCATTACAGATTTCTCGAAAGAGGAAATCCTTCGCATTGTGGAGTTAGCAGCAGAGTTTGAAGCCAATCCTAACCAAAAGTTATTGGATGGGAAAGTGGTATCGAGTCTTTTCTTTGAACCATCAACGCGTACTCGCTTGAGCTTTGAAACAGCCATAAACCGCTTAGGTGGTGGCATTATCGGTTTTACCGATTCGTCTTCTTCATCTACCACAAAGGGAGAATCGCTAAAGGATACCATTAAAATGGTAAGTAGTTATAGCGATTTAGTTGTAATGCGCCATCCATTGGAAGGATCTGCACGTCATGCTTCTGAACAGTCATCTGTGCCTGTTATCAATGCTGGAGATGGTGCTAATCAACATCCAACACAAACTTTACTTGATCTTTATTCAATTTATAAAACTCAAGGTACTTTAGAGAATCTGAATATTTTCTTGGTAGGAGACTTAAAATATGGACGTACAGTTCACTCATTGTTGATGGCTATGTCGATGTTTAATCCAACTTTTAACTTTATCTCACCTGATTCGTTAAAGATGCCAGATGAGTACAAGTTATTCCTTGATAAAAAGGGAATTAAATACTACGAGCATTTAGAGTTTACTGATATTATTGAGGCAGCTGACATTCTTTACATGACACGTGTTCAACGTGAACGCTTTTCAGATCCTATCGAATATGAGAAGGTGAAGAATGTATACGTACTACGTAATGCCATGTTAGATAATACGAAAGATAATCTTCGCATCCTTCATCCACTGCCAAGGGTAAACGAAATTCACACCGATGTGGATGAAAACCCAAAAGCATACTACTTTGAACAAGCCGAAAATGGTGTATACGCGCGTATGGCCATTATGTCATCAATATTAGGATTGAAGTAATAAGAACTAAGGAAAAGGACAAGAAAAAATTAAGATTATGCCTAAAAAAGAGTTAAGTGTAAGCGCTATAAAAAACGGAACTGTAATAGATCATATTCCGGCAACACATTTATTTAAAGTGATTTCCATTTTGGGTTTAGATAAAAGTGAAAACCAAATAACCTTTGGTACCAACCTAAAAAGTAAGTTGCAAGGTCGCAAGGCCATTATTAAAGTAGCTAAAAAGTATTTTGCCGATGAGGACATTAACAAGATATCGCTTGTTGCGCCTCACGCTAAACTGAATATCATCAAGGATTACAATGTAGTTGAGAAGAAGACTGTAGAAATCCCTGAAAACATTATTGGTATAGCTAAGTGTTTTAATCCAAAATGCATTACCAACAATGAGAACATGGTAACTAAGTTTGCCTTGGTAGAAAAAGAGCCTATTGCTTTAAAGTGTCAGTATTGTGAGAAAATTACAAATGAAGAGCATCTAGAAGTACTATAGATAGTGTTTATTGCAAATTAAAAAATCAGAGAAGTATCAGTTTCTCTGATTTTTTTATGCCTTTCTCTTAAACAAAAGAAGTATCAATATAAGAATCGAAATCGCTACATTTGTAATTCAATCTTTTGAATTATGGCAAAACAAGACTGGAAGCCCGGAAATATGATTTACCCTCTACCAGCGGTAATGGTATCGGTAGGAGATAAGCCAGAAAATTTCAATATTATTACAATTGCCTGGACGGGCACTATTTGTTCCGACCCACCTATGTGTTACATCTCTGTCAGAAAGGGAAGACATTCGTACAAAACACTAAAAGAGACTGGCGAATTTGTAATCAACCTAACAACAAAGGATACTGCTTACGCTACTGATTGGTGTGGTGTTCGATCCGGTAGACAATACGACAAGTTTAAGGAAATGCATCTAACACCAGGTAAGGCTTTAAAAGTGAATGCCCCAATCATTGAGGAATCGCCGGTAAATATCGAATGTAAAGTTACCGAAGTTAAGGAACTTGGTACGCATGATATGTTTATTGCCGAGGTGGTCAATGTAAAAGCCGATGAAAAATACATTGATGAAAAAACAGGAGCATTCAGTCTACAAAAGTCAAAACCAATCTGTTATTCCCACGGACATTATTTCGAGGTAGGTAAGAAGATTGGTAAGTTTGGTTTTGCTGTTGAGAAGAAGAAAAAGCGTAAACCGAGAACATAGTGCTCATTTATATGTTGTTATGATAAACCCAAACCTAAGTGGCGATGATTAACAACAGTATCTTAAGAAAATTACGGGTATACATGATGTCGTTTGGCGTATTGATGGGGTTTGTTTTTCCCGTTTACGCCAATTTTTTTGTTGAGTGGAAAGATGGCATGTTTTATTGGTTTTTAATTGGCTGTTTGGCCGCAGGAACGACTGTGGGTGTTGTGAGTTATGCCTTTGTAAAAGTGATTCTCATTAAAAAGTTAAAGGAGATTGCTCATGTTGCTGAAGATTTGAGCCATAAAAAAATGCCAGAAGCCATTGATATTGTGAGTAATGATGAAGTGGGTGTTATTATTAAGGGTTTAAATACAAGTATATCAAGTATAAAGATTCTTTTGGAGGAAGTTTTAAAAATTACCAGTTACTCTAAAGAAATACTAAGTGAAGTTGATGAAGACGACGAAGCAAATGAAGCCAGTACGCTACACGACTTAAAGGAAGGGATCAATCATGTTAAGGAAATTGGTAGTCAATTAGGTGATGGTTCATCTAAATCGATTCAGTTTGTTAAAACGGCTCTGGGATCAATGGGGAAAACGCAGCGCCACTTTAAAACAACCAGTGATAAGGTAGAAGCCTATAGAGAAACCGTTGAACTGATGCTAAATCATGCTTCGGCGATTAACGAGGCCATAGAAGCCATTGATGACATTGCGGCTCAGACCAATATTATTTCATTAAATGCTTCGATAGAGGCTAGTAGAGCTGGAGATGTGGGTAAAGGATTTGCTGTTGTTGCTGGTGAAATTCGTAAGTTGGCTGAGCAAACAGTCAGTTCATCCGCCTTGGTGGCTCAGAAATCGGAAGGTATTACTGCTAATTTGGCCAAAATGAGAGAAATGATACTTGACATCACAGATAATGTTAAGGTAAATAATTCGGATGTTAAACAAATTGGAAGCTATCTTGAGGGAATAAGAGACGGTGTTGAATTTACGCATTCGCAAAGCTATGAGTTAAATGCATCCACAGAATCGCTTAATAAGTTGTACACTATAGTTAAGGATTCGTACAATCAACTCACTGAGCAAATTAATATATTATCAGTTCAAATAGAGGAATATAAGTTATAGCTAATTCGACGATTCTAATTCCAATGCCTTTTTCCATAGGTGATAAGCCGGACGCTCATTGCCGTTCTCATCAAGAAGGCCGGTATCCTTCCATATTTTACCAATATCTTTTACTTCATCAGGAAAAGTCTCCCATAATGCATCATAATCGCGATGTGCCCACCAGATAATAAATTCATAATTGTGATTCTGGGCATTTTGTAATAAGGTATTTAAATAGGCACTCTGCTCACAGGTATTACTTTTTATATCCACATTTAAAGCATCAATATATAAATCCTCAGCCAAGTTTGCTGTTTCAACAAATGCAATTGGTTTCTGTGTCTGTTCATGTAAAAAATCAAAGGCCTCTTGAAAATCAGCTCTTGTATGTTGTTCTTTGAAATAAGGATAATAACTTATGCATACAAAATCGAGATTGTTAACAAACTGAGTAATCTTAGCAATGAATTCTTCTGGATTACTAACATTAGGATTGAACCAATTATGTAGGGTAATGGATTCACTTTGAGGAATATTCGGATATTTGTTTTTTATCCTGGTTCGCACCTTATTCATTAGTAAAACATATTCATCCCATTTGTTCTCGGGTTTAATCATTAATTCATTAACCTCAATAGCCAGAACTACATAGTCAGGCTGAAATCTTGATATTAGAAAATCTACATGCTTAAAATAGGCATCTTCTATTTGTTTATCGTTTAGGGCTGTGTAGGTAGGTCTACTTCCATCGTAATCTTCAAGTAAATCATCACGATCTGTGTTTAGCAAACTAATGGATAATAATAGTTTGTTAGACTCTATTTTATTGGCTATTCTGTAATTGATATCATTTACAAATTCATCGGGGATAGCAGTGTCATTAATCCAGGCCTTCCAGGGAATTTTGTTGTCTAAATGATGTGCATAAATATCAGCATTGGATTCAATAAAATTATAGGTGTCAACTACATCTGCTAATTCAGGACCATAGGGCCAAGTTGTAAAACCCATGTGGAAATCGCGTTGGTCGATGGCTAAAGTGTTGGCATCCTGGCATTTTATAGGCGTAGTTTCCTTTTCTGAGCACGAAAATATCATGAAAACACAACTAAAAAATAGGATGTGTTTAAAACGAAGATAAGCCATATTCGTAATGTTTAGATGTGAAACGTAAACTGTTTATTGCCATTAAAATAATGTGCCTTGTATACTTGTATTATCAATCTCAATTATTTCATCTTCTTCACCTATATACCATAGATAACCACTGACTTTCTTATACTTCATTTTCTCCAAAAGGTTCATGTAGCGTTGAACCTGATCCTTGTATTTATCATCGCGTATTTCACCAAACTTATAGTCTATTACAGTGGCTTCGTTTTGTTTATTAATAATTACACGATCTGGTCGGTATTTACCACTTGGGGTTAATATGCTTCCTTCATTTATAATGGTAAGATCAGTTCTAAACCAATCTTTTACAGTGTCTTGTTGTATTTTCTCATTAACAAAAGTTAATATCGAATCTTTATCCTTCGTTTTTATCTGACCATTAAGAATTAGTTTTAAAACGGCCTTTTCAATATCCTGATATGTTACAATGTGTTCGAACAAACGGTGCATTAATTTACCATGTTTCAGGTTGGTAAATGCATCAGACGAAATCATACCAGTGCTTTCCGGATGGATCTTTACCCGATCTGATATGTCGTTTGTTCTAAAATTATACACAACAGCATCTTCCAATTCGTCGGCAATAACTTCTTTCTTTGGCCGTTCACCAAACTCAAATACCAAGTCATCCTGATTCCAGGCCTCTGTTAATGCCTCTTTTGTAGCTTCGGGATAATTGGAGAGCAGATTAAATTGATTAGCTAGTCTAATTAGTACATGTGATACATTTTTTAATCCTCCTGATTTAGGAGGTTGTTCACCAATTATTACCAAACTCTCTTCAGCACGGGTAAAGGCAACATACATTAGATTTAGATTATCCACAAACTGATGCAGGCGTTCATCCAGATATTGATCGATAAATTGTGATTGTAATAATTGTGCCGAATAAGTAACAGGAACCAAGTCAAGTTTATTGAAAGGTTCGTGCTGTGGCGAGCACCAAATGAGGCTTCCTTTACCTTTGTCATCAATTGGCCAGTTGCAATAGGGGATTACAACAGCTTTAAACTCCAAACCTTTTGATTTATGAATGGTCATCACATTAATGGCATTTTGCCCTTCAGGCACCGAAATAGCAGTGTTTTGACCTTTTTCGTCCCACCAATTAATAAAATCGTGGGCGTTTACTGATTGATTGCTTACATAATCGCGAACCGAATCCATTAATCCTTGCAAAAAGATAAACTGATTCTTATGAAGTTCATCAGGCAATTGCCGTATTAAAAACTCTGTCATCTCAAATAAAGCTTGCCCCTTAAGCTCAAGTAAATCACTTCTTAGTTGTTTAAACTTGGTACCATCTGTGCTAAGTAGGCTATCTGCCTTACAAGTAGTGTTTGAATCTACTTCTTCCGAATTATAAAAATGACTGTATAGATTTACAAAAGCGGCATAAACTTCATTGCTTGGCTCTTGTATAAATTTCATTTGCTGGATAATCAGGTTAACAGCAGGAGAGCTACCCAGTAATAAAGTTTCGTTTGAGATAACCGGGTGTTTTTTATTTGTAGGCGAAAACTTACCGGATAAGAGTGCTTCACTAATTTCTTGCCCTTCACTTTTGCGTCGAACCAATATGCAAATGTCCTTATAGCAATAACCTGTATTTAATAATTCCTCAATTTGAATGACGGCTTGCTCCGTGGCATTTTCCATGAAATCAGCCTTCTTTTTTCCTTCTAAAAAAGACATATGGACATAACCGCCGGTTCCTATTGATTTAGCGGATATATTCTGAACTGTATCGCTATAGGCATTACTAATTTTCGTTCTTAAATCTGAAGGGATGATATGTTGAGGATTGGCAGCTTCTGACGAATCAATAAATTCGTTTTGCAGCATTTTTGCAGCACCTTCAAATACAATATTGTTGAAGGTTATAACATTCTCAAAACTGCGCCAGTTGGTTTCTAATACACACGCATCAACACCATAGGTGTTAAAATCGTGTTGAACCTGTTCGCTAAGTAATTTCCAATCCGAATTTCGCCAGCGATATATCGATTGCTTAACGTCCCCTACAATCATCGCCGTTTTATCTTCGCTTACACTGTTTTCTAATAATGGTTTAAAGTTATTCCACTGTAGGTTCGATGTGTCCTGAAATTCATCAATCATATAATGTTGAAAGCGAGTACCAATCTTTTCGTAAATGAAGGGCGCATCATTTTGATCGATGATTTGATGCAATAGACGGTTAGAGTCCGCTAAAAGAAATAAGTTTTCGTTACGTGCAATGCTTTGTACTTTAAGGGCTATGTCAGTTGCTATACCAAGTGCATTTAAATTTACTAAGATTGATTTGGCCGTGAAATAATTAGATTTTTGCTCAAGATAATAGCTATGTAAATCTATTAAAATTTGGTTTAATCCTGCGTTGAAACAATCAATGATGATACTATTATCCGATTCTGTGTTTTTATTGTTAAAACAGTTTTCGGGTGCATTAATTAGGTTCTCAAATTTTAATATGCTTAGTAAATCATCAGCTTTCTTTAAAAGAAATAGTTTTTGAAGATTAGTAAGCGGCGATCGTGATTTTAAATGTAGTATTTCGGGACTAATTCCATGTTGCTTAATTAGTTCAATACCTTTGGAAGCTAGCTCTTTAATATTTTTTTCAAAGTTTTTACTTATGGTATTAAGTTCTTGTCGATAGGTGTTCAGAAGGTTTTTATTTCTGAGCTTTTCCAAAACTTCAGGTTCTAAACTTTGAAACTCTTCCTTAAAAACTTCCTTACCCAATAACTTTAACTCATTGCTGATGTTCCAATCTCGTCCATCTTCAATTTTAGAAAGCGTATGGCGAATAAGCCATTCTCGCATGTCCTCATTACCCTTAAGCTCCAACTCACGTAATAACTCATCAACAGCTTGTGTTAGTACTCGATCTGAATCTAATTCAACCTTAAACGCTGCGGGCAAATTGGCTTCGTAAGCAAAGGAGCGAATCACCTTTTGAAAAAAGCTATCAATGGTATTTACCGAGAACTTCGAGAAATCGTTAAGAATATTAATAAGCAAGGTTTTTGCAACTTTACGAATGTATGATTCGTCCTTTTTATACAAAGCCATCAATTCTTTAAGATAGTCTGGCTCTTCATCAACTTCAATGGCATGTAGATTTTCCAGTATGCGATTTTTCATCTCAGAAGTCGCTTTATTGGTAAAGGTTACGGCCAATATGCTTTTATAATTGAGAGGATCAGCAAATAGTAATTTGATAAACTCAAACGAAAGCGTATAAGTTTTTCCTGAACCAGCGGATGCTCTGTATATTTTAAGTTGCGACATTCAATCTTGTTTTTCTCAAAAATAGCCAAAGTGCAGCACTAATCAAATCATAAAAAAGCCACTTCGAAAATGAAGTGGCTAAGTTATACGTTAAAGTACTCATCAATTAAAAATATCTTGCTCTCCAAGAAAACCTTCTGATATAACAGTCATTTTAATATTTTGACGATTTACAACGCTGGCTTGCAGTAAAATGGCTGGAACGAGTCGTTTGCCATTATTAACCGTTATGTTCATGTTTGAAGGCGCTTCGCCATCTGCAATTTTTATGGCTGCATTAGCTGCTGTGTAGGCTAATGATTCAATTGGTTTGTAAATGGTAATGGTTTGATTACCGGCTACAATGTTTCGAACGGCTTGTATTTCGGCATCTTGTCCGGCAAGTAGCACTTTACCTTCTTTTCCATGTTCTTTTAATGCAGAAATGGTGCCCAAAGCTAATGCATCGTTACCGCATATAATAGCATCGATTTCACTATTGTTTTCAAGGTATTCACTCATTATAGCATATGATTCATCAGGTAGCCAATATTCAGAAAATTCATCGAGAACAATTTCAATGTCACCTTTGTCGATGAGTGGTTGTAATACATTCATCCACCCAATATGAAGCAGGTATGCGTTATTATCGCTCTCAGGTCCACTAATAAGGGCATATTTACCTTCAGGGGAAATTTTAGATAAGTAGTTGGCTTGTAATTCACCAATGTTAATGTTATCGGTAGAAATGTAGTAATCCAAATTACAATCTTTTATAAGGCGATCGTACGATATAACTGGTACGTAATTACGATGCGCTAAGCGAACAATATCCCCAGCCTCCTTTGAATCAACAGGTACAACTACCAGAACTTCAACACCTTCATCAATCAATTTTTGCGCTTGTAAAATCTGTTTTTCAGGATCTGAATCTGCAATTTCGACATAAGCCACGCCTCCTAATTCCTCAACCTTTTGTTCAAAAAGCTCTTTGTCTTTTTTCCATCTTTCGATGGCTAAACTATCCATTAAAAAACCGATCTTAGGTTTTTGGTTACAACCAACAAGTAGAAATAACACCAGAACCCATGTTAGAATGTTGTGAAATTGTTTCATGGCGAATTTTTTAAGGTTTATAATTTGTATTTAAATTACAAAATTGTGGGGGGAATGTAAAGTTTTGCAACAATTAATTGAAAAATATTATTGTTGAGCTTTTGTTGTAGTGTGTGAAACAAATATAGAATAATATTAGATTAAATCGCTTAGTTGTTACATTTGTATTATTCTTAGAGGGTATTTGATATTATTATAAAGATAGATTTCTATGATCGTTCAGGGAAAACATTATAAAACAGTTTGGTTTGAGTCAGCATCTAATATTGTATACATGATTGATCAGACTCAACTGCCATTTAAGTTTGAAATAGTTGAATTGCATTCATTTGAAGAAACTGCAGAAGCAATCAGAAACATGACCGTGCGAGGAGCAGGTGCCATTGGTGCAAGTGCTGCTTTTGCAATGGCTCAGGCTTTTATCCAGTCAAAAAAAAGTTCGGCCAGTGATCTCGTTTGGGAAGCAAGAAAATTTATTGAAGCAACACGACCAACAGCAGTGAATTTGTTTTATGCAACTCAAAAAGTATTTGATGCTGGAATTAAAAGCATTGACGAAGGAGTAGAGATGGCCTTTGCTATTGCTCATGAGGATGAGGATTTTTGCAAGGCACTTGGTGAGCATGGCAATACTTTAATCAAACCACAACAGCGTATACTTACGCATTGCAATGCTGGTTGGTTGGCTTTTGTTGATTATGGTTCGGCAATTTCGCCTATTTATGCAGCGCATAGAGATGGCAAGAAACCATTTGTTTATGTGGATGAGACCCGTCCGCGAGGGCAGGGAGCCAGATTAACAGCTTGGGAGTTGAACGAGAATGGAGTGGAGCATCGCATTATAGCCGACAATGCTGCTGCCTATTACATGTCGAAGGGAATGATTGATATGGTCATAACAGGAGCAGATCGGATTGCATCTAATGGAGATACAGCCAATAAAATAGGTACGCTTGAAAAAGCTATTCTTGCAAAGGAGTTTAATATCCCATTTTATGTAGCTGCGCCATTTAGTACCATTGATTTTGATAGTAAGAGCGGTGCTTCTTTTAATATTGAGGAACGGTCAGATGAAGAGCTTTTATATCATGATGGATTAGATGAGCAGGGTGTTAAAAGAACCATTCGTATGGCTTCACCAGGGTCGCTAGGTTTAAACCCTGCCTTTGATGTTACACCTCATAATTACATTAAAGGTTTTATTACAAATAAGGGAATTTTAGCGCCATCACAAATTATCAAATTTGAGTAAGATGTGTTTTTTTGTGATAATTGCACTGTATAATGTTATGAAAATAACAAATTTGTAAGTTTTGTTATGATATTAGTGTTATTTCTTTAGTGTTTTTTGGTAGAGATGTTTTGAAATGTAAATTATATCTGTACATTTGCTTCCACATTCTCAAAACAGCAGACCGTTTAATTGATGATTTATAATTTAACAAATACAACTTCTATTATTACTACCCCTTGGGGGGTCTAGTATTGTTATATCATCAGGTCGACGTTTATTCTATTTAATTCATTTTTATTTATTGTCGTTAAACGAGCTTTAATTTAATTTTCTTATGGAGAAATTAGTTATTGTAAGTTGTTCCCCTTTTGCTATTGGGGTAAAGAAGTCAATGGAAAGTAAAATATAAGCAGATGAAAGTACTAAAGTTTGGAGGTACCTCTATGGGGTCTTCAGTAGCCATGCTAAATGTTAAGCGCATTGTTGAAAAGGTAAATGAGCCGCTTGTTGTGGTTGTTTCTGCCGTAGGCGGAGTTACCGATGGCTTAATTAAAGCTTCAGATATGGCCTTAAAAGGTTTGGACTTTTTGTCCCATGTTGAGGAAATAAAAGCAAAGCATAAGCAAATAATTACGGAATTATTTACGCCTGTAATTGCTAAAGATATTGAAGTATTAACCATCAATATTTGGGACGAATTAAGCCAAATTTTAAAGGGGGTTAGTCTAACTAAAGAACTTAGTACAAAAAGTTACGATACAATAACCGGTTGTGGCGAACGTTTATCATCTCAAATAATCAGTCAATTATTTGAAGATGCTAAGCTGTTTGATTCCAGAGAGTTTATTCAGACTGAATTGAATGGTCGTGGACATATAGTGAAACTTAATGAAACCATGCAAGCCATTGGCGAACTTAAGTTTAATTTGCCAAAATTGTCTGTTTTTCCTGGATTTATTGCCTCCAATGCCAATAACGAAAATACAACCCTAGGGCGCGGTGGATCGGACTATACAGCTGCCTTAATAGCGGCTGGTATCGATGCCGATGTATTAGAGATATGGACGGATGTTGATGGTTTTATGTCGGCCGACCCAAGGGTAATTAAACGTGCTCACTGCATTGATCGGTTGAGTTATGCCGAGGCGATGGAGTTATCTCATTTTGGCGCTAAGGTTATATATCCACCTACCATTATTCCAGCTCTTCAAAAAGAAATTCCTATTTTAATTAAGAATACCTTTAATCCTGAGGCAAAGGGAACTTTAATTAATAAGAGTGGTAATGATGAGCAAAAGGTTAAAGGTTTATCATCCATAAAAGATGTTTCGCTGCTAACTGTTCAAGGAAGTGGTATGATCGGTATCTCAGGTACATCCATGCGCTTGTTTGCTGCCTTAGCAGAGCATAATATTAATGTGATTCTTATCTCGCAAGCTTCAAGTGAGAATAGCATTAGTGTAGTCATCAATTCAGAAGATGCTGCTTTGGCTCGAATGGCTTTATTGAAGGCCTTTGAAAAAGAAATAAGTCGGAAGCAAATAAATGGAGTTAAAGTTGATCCGGAGATGGCTGTTGTTGCCGTTGTAGGTGAAGGAATGAAACACACATCAGGCGTATCAGGTAAGCTGTTCAATGATGTGGGAAGAAATGGTATTAATATTTTTGCCATTGCTCAGGGTGCATCTGAGTTGAATATTTCATTTGTTATTCACGAGCATGACCTTCGAAAAACACTTAATGTTGTTCATGAATCGTTTTTCCTAAGTCAATATCAGGCCATTCATATGTACATGGCAGGAGTAGGTACTGTAGGAAAGAGTTTATTGAAAAAAATCAATCGACAATCCGAACGTTTAATGAAAGTGGAGAACTTGAGTATTCGTTTGGCAGGGCTGGCTAATTCGCGTCAAATGATTTTTAATAACCGTGGTCTGGAAGTTGAAAGCGCCATTGATGTACTTCAGGAGGCGAGTCCGGGTAACATTGATCAGTTTGTGGATCAGATAATAGCCAATAACTTATCCAATAGTGTATTTGTTGATTGTTCAGCAAGTCCTTTGGTGGCCAATCAATATCAAAAATTATTGGAGAATAATGTTTCGGTAGTGACGGCCAATAAAATCGCTAGTTCATCTACTTTCGAAACCTACGATAAATTAAAGAAAACAGCGCGTGCAAAAGGCGTTAAATATCTTTTCGAAACTAATGTGGGAGCCGGTTTGCCTATTATTAACACAATCAATAGTATGCAACAAAGTGGCGATCGTATTTTGCAACTCGAAGGGGTACTCTCGGGCACCTTGAATTACATTGTTAATAATGTGAGTGCCGATAAGCCATTGTCAGAGGTTGTAATTGATGCAAAGAACTTAGGTTATAGCGAGCCGGATCCGCGCATTGATCTAAAGGGAACTGATGTGTTACGTAAGTTGTTGATATTATCGCGCGAAAGCGATTATCCATTGGAGGAGCAGCACATTGAAATAACACCTTTCTTACCACAACATTTTTTTACAGAAGCATCAGTGGATGAATTTTTAGAAGATTTAAAAAGTTACGATGCTGAATTTGAAAGGGTAAGAAAAAGTGCTGAAGATAAGGGCTGTAAGTTACGCTATGTGGCTTCGTTAAAAGAAGGTAAAGCACAGGTTGGATTTGCCGAAGTGGATGAGTCGCATCCTTTTTATCGTTTGGAAGACAGCAATAATAAAGTGCTTTTACGTACCGATTATTATTACGAGCATCCGATGGAAATTCAAGGTTATGGTGCTGGGGCTGATGTTACAGCTGCTGGTGTATTTGCCGATGTTATAAAAGTAGTTAACCTATAAACCACAATAGATCATGAAGTATCTGGTAATTTTAGCAGATGGTTTTGCTGATGAACCAATCGAACGATTAGGGGGTAAAACGCCAATAATGGCTGCCAATACGCCTCACATTGATAAACTTTGTCAAATGTCGAAGTGTGGTTACCTAAAAACGGTACCTGACAGTTTACACCCGGGTAGTGAAGTGGCCAATATGACCATTATGGGATATGATGCGGCCAAATATTACCAAGGGAGAGGAGTGCTCGAAGCATCAGCTTTGGGTGTTGACTTAGAGGAAGGAGATTTAGCTTTTCGCTGTAATTTGGTTTCTGAAGAAGATGGCGTGTTATTGAATCATTCTGCCGGCCATATTTCAACAGAAGAAGCTGATGAATTAATTGTAAGTTTGAATGAGCAACTTGGTGATGATGTTGTTAAGTTTTATACAGGCGTAAGTTACCGTCATGTGATGGTGATTAAAGGTGGACAGAATGGCTTAAGTTGCACGCCTCCTCACGATGTGCCAGGCGAACGTATTGATACGATATTACCTAAGCCAGGTGTCGATCATCCAACGGCGGCATTGTTACGTCAATTAATGCACCGATCAAACGATTTGTTAAACGATCATTCAGTTAATGTAAAACGCAAACAGCAAGGTTTACCAGTTGCGAATATGATTTGGCCATGGTCGCCAGGATATAAACCACAAATGCCAACCTTAAAGGAGATGTATGGAATTAACAATGGAGTAGTTATTTCTGCGGTTGACTTAATTCACGGGCTGGGTAATTTTGGTGGGTTACAATCGGTTTTTGTTGAGGGAGCAACAGGTTTGTATACTACCAATTACAAGGGTAAGGCTGATGCAGCCATTGAAGCACTTTCTGATAACGATTATGTCTTTCTGCATATCGAAGCGCCTGATGAAGCAGGGCACGAAGGTGATGTTGAATTAAAGATTCGAACCTTAGAGGATATCGATGAAAAAGTGGTGAAGCCTTGTTTGGAGTTTTTGGAAAAAAATAAAGATGAACTAAGTATCGCTTTTTTACCGGATCATCCAACACCATGCGAGATTCGTACACATACCAGAGAGTATGTGCCATACATGATTTGTCGTCCAGGCGTAGAAGCTGATTCAGTGGCGGTATATGATGAGAAATCGGTGTACGATGGAGCGTTTGGTTTTACAGATCAAACAGAGTTTATGAAATTATTTCTTTCAGGAAAAAAATAACAACAAATGAAGTTTTATAGCACTAATAATGTATCACATATAAGCGATTTAAAATCAGCTGTACTTAATGGTTTGGCGCCTGACAAGGGTCTTTATATGCCAGAAGTAATTCCTGAGTTGTCGCAAGATTTTTGGGGTAGATTACCTGATCTAAGTTTGGGCGAAATTGGATTTGAGGTATTGAAACCATATTTCTGTCCGGATATACCAGAGGCTAAGTTTAAGACACTAACTGCCGAAGCATTTAATTTTCCGATTCCATTAAAAAAAGTATCAGATAATATATCGGTATTGGAATTGTTTCACGGTCCAACTTTAGCTTTTAAAGATATTGGAGCCCGTTTTCTAGCTCGTGTAATGGCGCAATTTACCGAGGGTCTGGATAAAACAATCAATGTATTGGTGGCTACATCGGGAGATACGGGAAGTGCCGTTGCTAATGGATTTTTAGGAGTTGAAGGAGTGAAGGTTTTTGTGCTTTATCCCAAGGGTTTGGTATCCGAAGTGCAAGAAAAGCAATTTACAACCTTGGGACAAAATATTACAGCCATCGAAGTAGATGGAACTTTTGATGATTGTCAGGCCTTGGTGAAAACGGCTTTTATGGATGAGGCCTTAAGAGAGCAATTGATTTTAACATCGGCTAACTCCATTAACCTGGCTCGTTTCTTACCTCAAATGGTGTATTATTTTTATGCCTATGCACAAGCTGTAAAGAAGGGTATTAAGGAGATTAGTATATCGGTACCAAGTGGGAATTTTGGTAACTTAACGGCAGGCTTAATTGCTCAGCAAATGGGTTTACCTGTGAAGCAATTTATTGCAGCTACAAATATTAATGACATTGTGCCGAAGTATTTGGAAAGTGGTATTTACACACCAGCGCCAAGTATTGCTACACCCGCCAATGCTATGGATGTGGGAGATCCTAGTAATTTTGTTCGCATACGCGAATTATTTAAAGAGAATATAGTCGATATTCGTTCGTATATTAAAGGTTTTACTTGCGAAAACGAAACGATTTTCAAAACAATAGAGTCTGTTTATGAGCAGTTTAATTATGAACTTGATCCACACGGGGCAATTGCCTATCATTCTTTGGCTCAATTATTGATTGGAAATGAACACGGTGTTTTTTTAGCAACAGCACACCCAGCTAAATTTCCTGAAACAGTTGAAAAGTTGATTGGTAAGGAAATTGAACAGCCTGATCGATTGAAAGAATTTATGAAAGGAGAAAAACGAGTTGAGTCGTCAACAAATAATTACGAATCTTTTAAATCATTATTAACTAATTGATCATTCTTAAGCTTGGTGTGAGAAAAATTAAAACATTTTTTAAATGTTTTTTAAAAAAAAAACTATTTTTACCACCGTTGAATTGAATCGAATCTATTAAATAAGATTAAAAGTATTTTATTATGAAGTATTTAGCAACTTTTTCCTTTTTGATGATGATGTTTGTTGGAGCTATGGCTCAGGACAAATCGGCGGCAGAATTGAAAAATGAAGGAAACGCTGCATTAAAAGCAAAAGATTATAAAGCAGCTTTAGAATTATTCGAACAAGCTATTCCTGTTTGGGAAGGTGAAATGGATGCTGCTATGGTATACAATGCTGCAACTTGTGCCTATAAAACTAAAGCTAATGATAAAGCTTTGGGATATTATGCCCAAGCTAATGAGCTTGGTTATAAGCAGGATGCATGTTTATATTACGCTTACAAGATTAACAAGAAGGCAGGTAATGCTGAAGAGGTGAACAAAAATTATGAAGCAGCCGTAGAAAAATATCCTAATAGCAAGTATGTTAAAGCTATGAAAAAGGAAAAAGTAAAACCTATGGTAAAAGAAGCTAATGAAATTTATGCTAAAGCTCAGGAAAAATTGAATGCTCGTGTTGCTGATAATGCAGATAAATGGGAAGTTCTAAAAGCTGAGTCTGTTGCTTTGTGTGATAAAGCAATTGCAGTTTGCGACGAAGTATTGGCAATTTATCCAGCGGATAAAAATGCACCAGTTATTAAAACACGTTGTGAAGATTTGAAGAAAGCTGAATAAGCTTTAATCATATAAATTCATAGAAGAGACTGTCCCCAAAGGATGGTCTCTTTTTCGTTATAAAAAGATGACTTTACACCAAATTATAGCGCTTGGCTTAATTTTTGAAATGGAAATTATTACTATTGCAGTATAAAAACCCCTAAAAACAGAGTGAAATGAAACAGCTAATTGTTATAAGCTTGATAATGCTTGTTGGTGTAATGACAGGATACTCGCAAGAAGCGGATATACTAAAGAGTGATGCTATAATAATGGAGAGCCAAATGCAATATTTAAAAGCAGCCGAACTATATGAGCAAGCCGCCATTAAATATGATGCAGAACAAAAGTCAGATGCTTTCATGTATTTTAAGGCTGGGCAATGTTACAATCGTGTTAAAAGATATGATAATGCCTTACCATTATTAAACGAAGCCAAACAGAACGGTTACGATGAGGTTGATTTATACATTTCTTTAGGAGATGCATATGTTGGAAAAAAGGATTATAAGCAAGCCGAAGAAGCCTTATTAAAAGGCAGAGAAAAGGATGAAGAACGAGAGTTGGACATAAATAAAAAACTGGCTTTTACCTACCTTAATAGCAAGCAATACGAAAAGTCGGTTGAAGTAATTAATGCTGGGCTTGCGGTGGAACCTAATGATGTTTCTTTATTGTATTATTTAGGATCATCGTACCAACGATTAAAAAAGTACCCTGAAGCTTGTGAGTCGCTTGAACGTGTGCTTGAAGTTGACCCGAATCATAAGAATGCCACTAAAATGCTTGGAGTACTTTATTTCAAATTAACCGATCACAAATATAATGTTGAAACTAAACGTTACGAGGCTTTAAAAAATCCAAGCAGAGTTGATTATCATAACTCTACAAAAAAAATGGAGCAGATAAGCAAAGGATACTCAAAAAGTTTGCCTTATCTTGAAAAAGCGCATTCTAACTCTCCAAAAGATAAATCAATAATTAGTTGCTTAAATGTGGCTTATCGTCGTTTAAAAATGGAGAATAAAGCTGATGAGATGAGTCAGTTGTTGGATTAGGATTTTCTTGCAGAAGAATAATGTTTATCTTGCTGTTAATCATACTAACACCATTATTCTTAAACTATGAAGAAAATATTATTAGTTGCCTCTGCAATAGCTCTTTTTCTAGGTGCTTGCTCAGTGCAAGACGAAAAAGAAGTGAAGAGTAATCATCCAAAACTTTCCGGCCCTTATATGGGGCAAAAGTTGCCAGGTAAGAAGGCGCAAATATTTGCGCCTGGAATTGTGTCAAATGGATTGTCAAACAGAGATGTTGCAATCACACAAGATGGTAAAGAAATGTATTTTGGAATGCACAATGTGGACTTTACCTTTTCTACTATTGTTGTAAGTAAGGAGGTAAATGGTGTTTGGACTCAACCTGAAGTTGTTGCATTTGCCTCTAATCCAAAATATATCTACTTAGAACCTGCTTTAAGTCAAGATGATAATAAATTGTTTTTTCTTTCTAACCAACCAAAAAACCAAGTTGATACCATAAGCGATGAAGATATCTGGGTTGTTGACAGAGCTTCTGATGGCTGGGGTGAGCCCTATAATTTAGGTGCACCCATCAATACCAATGATAAAGAATTTTATCCTTCCATAACAGAGGATGGGACAATGTATTTTACTCGTGAAAAAGAAGGACAGCGAAAATCTGCAATTTATCGAAGCCGATTACTTGATGGAGTTTATCAAGAGCCTGAGCTGTTGCCAGAGCAAATTAATTGTGGAGCAGGTCGATTTAATGTTAGTGTAGCTCCTGATGAGAGTTATGTAATTGTACCCGCATTTGGGCTAAAAGATGGATTAGGTGGCGTTGATTACTACATCGTATTCAATAATTTTGATGGAACATGGACGGAGCCGATTAATATGGGAGAAACAATCAATTCTTCAACAGGAAATGAATGGTCGCTATACGTTACACCGGATATGAAATACTTCTTTTTTATGGCAACTAAAAAGATGCAGAAGAATAATTATCCGGATAGGCTAAGTTGTGAGTTTTTCGAATCATTAGCCCAACAGCCTGAAAATGGACATTCAGACATTTATTGGATAAGTTCAGAAATTGTGGATGAATTAAGGCAGAAAGTCCATTAACCAGAGGAACAAGAATAACTAAAAATAAATAAGCCGAATCAAATGATTCGGCTTATTTGTATAGTATTTTCTTTGGATACTTCTTATGGTTTCATAACACCATTAAAATATAATACTTGATCGGTGTTAACCGGTATTTCATACGATACTTCCAAGCCATGTGGCATTGGTGAAATATGTAGAGTTAATTGAAATTCATCCTGCTTGGTACACTCAATGGTATAAGGTTTTCCGGTATCGAAGTCATTTACTTCGTAGAAACATTTTTGTTGTTTGCCTCCTCTAAAGTAAATATTGGCCAATTCATCTTCTAAAAACTCGATTTTATAAACATTGTGCTGCTGAATCGAATCGGCAACAGTAAATGGATTATGGCTAATTAAGCCTGAGCCAAAGGCATCGCCAGATAATTGAATAGGTTTAAGAAAAAGATTCCACATCCCTAGTAACTCCTCCTGGGTACTAGGAAATGATGCTTCACTTAATTTGCCTCGAAGTAAGCGTAAAAAGGTGTTGTCGCGCTCAATCATATCCATATGAGTTTCATAGAGACGGTTAAGTGAATCGAGCAAAAAGGTGGTTGAATCCTCTAAGGTTTTTAGATGACTAACTTGTTTATCCCAAGCTTCATCAAATAAGTTTTGAGTGTTTTCAAGGGTTTCATTGATGTGTTTCTTATCAAGTGTTTTTGCTTTAAGATGTTCTAGAAATGCCTCATATTGCCTCCAATTTTCTTGAAGCGATTCAAAATCATTCTGAAGTAATAAATGCGACTTTTGTAGTGTGTCCAAACTAAACTGAATCTCTTTCTTAGTTTGACCTGAAGTATTTATAGCTCCGACTAAGATTAACGATAAAAGACCAAGTTTTAACAAGGGATATTTTTTCATATTATGTGAAGGTTTTAATAGTTAACATTCAAGATATGAAATCGATAATAGAATTGCTGAGTTAATTGATAAGTGGCTTAAAATTGTAAGTAAAGAGTCTTTTAATGTGGATTATTTACTAAAACGAATCGTCTCCGATAAACAACAATTCGTCTGGTTAATCTTTCCATTCATCTTTGTTTATTTCAGGCACTGGTCGTTAAGCTTCAAATTTGCTTCTGTAAAAAAACAAAAAGCAAAAATGAAACAGATAAAAATCATCAGTCTAAGTTTAATATTCTTCATTAGCACAGTAAATTTATTATCGCAGCAAATAGTTAGTGGCAAGGTAGTCTCAAGCGATGGTGAAACCCTGGTAGGTGTTAATATTGCCATCGAAGGCACTTATGTAGGCACCATCACTGATATGGATGGCGAGTTTGAATTTGAAACAGAGGAAGTAGCTGGAAAAAGCCTGGTGGTTAGTTATATTGGTTTTTCGCCCTTAACATTAAACCTTGATGATGTTGATTCACGAAATATTGTGATTTGCTTGAAAGAAAGCATGACAAGTCTTAATGCTGTAACCATTACTGCAGGTTCTTTTGCTGCCGATGATAAAAAACGCGCTTCGGTGCTTGAACCACTCGATATTTACACCACAGCAGGATCGTTGGGCGATATTAATGGTGCATTGAAAACATTACCCGGTACGCAGCCTGCAAGCGACGATGGTAGGTTATTGGTGCGTGGTGGAGATGCCTCCGAAACAAAGACTTTTGTGGATGGACTTTTGGCCGCCAAACCCTATTATTCAAAAGTGCCCGATTTACCAACGCGCGGACGATTTTCTCCAAGTTTATTTAGCGGTACTGTATTTAGTACCGGAGGTTACTCAGCCGAATATGGGCAAGCTTTATCGTCGGTATTAATTCTCGAATCGAGTGATGTGGCTTTGGAAGCAATAACGAGTGTGTCGCTTATGAGTATTGGTGGTGAGCTATCGAATACCTGGTGTTCAAATAATCGATCTACATCGTTGGGAGTTAGTTATACCAACATGGCACCTTATTATAGCTTGGCCGATAACCGATTGGATTGGACAAAACCAACTGAGGCCACTGGTATCAATTTTATGCATCGTCAAAAATTTGATAATGGCGCCATGTTAAAAGTATTTTCTACAGGTGATTATGGTGTGAGTGCCTTTAATTCAAATATTGGAGATGAAATAACTAATATTGATACCGAAGGAGGCAACGCCTATGTTAATGTGAACTATTCGGTGCCTACGGGCGAGAACTCATTTTTAAAGACGGGAATAGCTACCACCATAGATGATCAGAGACAGTTAGCTGGTATGCATCGTACAAGCGATGATGAGTTAAGCATTGAAGTGCGGGCAACAATGGTAAACGCCATTAGTGATGGTATAGAATTATCGTACGGTATAGCTGATGCATATACGAACTATAAGCAGGCTTATCAACACTTAGGTTCTTCACAAAGTTGGAATGGAGGAGTAAAAGACCATATACTAGCCGGATTTATTGAGCCAGAAATTAAGCTGTCAGCTCGATTTGCCTTTCGTCCTGGTTTGCGATTAGAATACTCGAGTGCATTGGCAAAGATGAATATCTCACCTCGTTTATCTGTTGCTTATAAAACCGGAAAAAATAGTCAATTATCTGCTGCCTATGGGCAATATTATCAAAACCCAGTAAATGAATATTTAAAGTTTACCACTGATTTTAACTACGAGAAATCGACACATTATATAGCCAGTTATCAGGTGGGAAGTTTAAAGAAGCGCTTGTTGCGTATGGAAGCTTATTACAAGCAATACGATCAGTTGGTGACGTACGATATGGGGCAACATACTTATGATTTAAATTTCAATAACAATGGCGATGGGTATGCCAAGGGTATCGATATATTCTTTCGCGATAGAGAGACGATTAAACGCACTGACTATTGGGTATCCTATTCATATATTGACACCAAACGCCAGTACAAGGATTATCCTCAGAAAGTATCACCTTCGTTTATATCTGAACATACCTTTTCTGCGGTAGCAAAGTATTTTGTGGGAGCGATCAATACGCAGGTAGGAGCTACCTGGATTATGGCATCTGGTCGTCCTTATCACCAGCCTGATGATTCTGAGTTTATGAATCGTAAGGCTCCCATGTATAACGATTTGAGTTTAAATTTGAGCTACTTAACACATATTGCAGGATATTCTACGATAGTACACTTTTCCATGTCAAACGTGCTGGGCCGAAAACATTTGGTGGGTTACCAAACCATTCCATCGGGTAATGGTCAGCCAGATACATTAATGCCCTTATTGCCCGATATCAAGCAATTTATGTTTCTAGGAGTTTTTATATCAATCAATTAATAATCTTAAACAATCTATTATGAAATCATTTATTATTGTTCTTATTACTTGTATGCTTGTAGCATTGAATTTGTCAGCAACAAATTATCATGATGTGATGAAACAAAACATTACGAAGCTGATAAAATCAAATTCCATTGAGGAAATCAATCAAATAGCAGCGA
The DNA here is from genome assembly GCF_050589805.1 of Carboxylicivirga fragile. Lineage (NCBI taxonomy): Bacteria > Pseudomonadati > Bacteroidota > Bacteroidia > Marinilabiliales > Marinilabiliaceae > Carboxylicivirga > Carboxylicivirga fragile. The sequence goes on from NZ_JBNGOY010000018.1 coordinate 74,051, forward strand.
CTTTCGAGCGCATTGCGAATGCTGAAAAAGAAGAGTGGTTGCCCCGATATTATTCGGCCTATGCACATGCCAGGGCAACGCATTTTATGAGTGATACCGATTCAATCGACGTAAGCTTGGATAAGGCGCAGGCATACATCAATGAATTACTTAAATCAAATGAGGATGAGTCGGAGGTACATGTGCTTCAGGCTTTGGTTTACAGTTTACGTATTACCAGTGCCTCGCGTGGATATAAATACTCAAGCCTTTCGAATAAATCTTTGGATCGTGCCATGCAGTTAAACGCTGAGAATCCACGTATTTATTACTGTAGAGGAAATAATGTATTCAATACACCAAAAATGTTTGGAGGCGGAGCAACAAAGGCAGAGAAACTATTTACAACAGCCAATGAAAAATTTGAATCGGAGAAACAAGAAAATGAACTTTGGCCAAGCTGGGGCCTATATCATAATACACAAATGTTGAAAAAGTGTAAAGAATCAAATTAATGTGTATTTTTCAGTTTTAATACTCAAACCATGGCTCATTTTTATAACACATTTGATAGCAATGTAAGTAAACGCACTGTTCTAGGGCGCGTCTTTTCCACTGGTGTTATTTCTTCAAGTATTGGATTTATCTTCTTGTATTTGTCGTGTCCTGAGTGTGTATCAAATCCAAAAACGGTATGGCTCAATGTGTGTTATAGTTTGCTTTTGGGGTATGGTTTGTTTTCATACGGCTTCATGTTTGGGTGGATCGAACGCAGGTATATCTCATGGATTAATCACCCGCTTAAAAGCATTATACTTGTATTTTTATTTTCTACCTTTTATTGCGGAGCTGTTATTCTAGGGGTCAACTGGTTTTGGCATAGTGTTATTGAGGGCGTATCATTTTCGCACTTCGTTAAGCACTATGGATTTGTTATGTGGATTGAGTTTGGCATCTTCTATTTTATTGCTTTATGGTTTTATGCGCGATCATTTTTCCTGGAGTGGCGCAGAGAAGTTGAAAACCGCGAGCGCTTAAAACGGGAAGCTTTAATGTTACAATACGAGACATTAAAGACGCAGGTGAATCCGCATTTTTTATTCAATAGCCTCAATTCCTTAATTAGCTTGATGGATATTAACATTGACTCAGCTAAGCAATTTACTTCAGAATTATCACGATTTTATCGCGATATATTATATTTGAAGGGGAAGGAGTTAATTCCATTAAATGAAGAAGTTGATATACTAAAACGATACATGTATCTACAACAGATTCGCTTTGGAGAAAAGTTCTCTTTTGAGTTAAATATCGATTCGAGTGTCAGTGCAATGGTTATTCCCTTATCTGTGCAGATGTTGGCTGAAAATATATTCAAACACAATGTCATTTCAGGTGATGAAAAGCTGAAGATTAAGCTTGGCATTGCAGAAAGCAATCTTGTTATTAGCAATTCTTATCTGCCGAAACCTGATCCCGAGGAGTCAACAGGATTGGGGCTTTCCAATTTAAGAGAAAGGATTCTTTATTTGACAGGTAAAGAGTTGGTCGTTAAAGAAAGTGAGAATGAGTTCACCGTTGTTTTACCTTTAGTTTTTATCGATAATGAAAATATTACTGGTTGAAGATGAGCATTTGGCAGCTAAGCGATTAGAAGCCATGATAAACAAACAACGCATTGGAGCTCAAGTGCTGACTTGCTGCGATTCGATAAAACAAACTGTAGAGTGGTTAGAAACACATGAACATCCTGATATTGCATTTTTCGATATTCAATTGGGCGATGGGTTAAGTTTCGAAATATTTAAGCAGGCAAAGTTTAGTTTTCCTGTTGTTTTTACAACTGCTTACGATCACTATGCCATAAATGCTTTTCAGGTGAATGGATTAGATTATCTGCTAAAACCAATCGAGAATGAAGATTTGGAGCGAGCACTTGCAAAGTATGAGAAGGGTCAACAGCAAATAGATGATTCCTTTAAAGAAGCACTTTTGTTAGCAGCAAAACAGCTTAAAACGAATGATGATCAATACAAAAATCGTTTTTTAATAAAGGTAGGTGAGCATTTAAAAATGGTTGATACCAAACAAATTGCTTTTAGCTACAGTATGGACAAGGCAAATTATATTCGTACTAAAGATGGACATACCTATGCCATTGATCAGAGTTTGGAGCAAATGGAACTTCAACTCAACCCAAAGCAGTTTTTCAGAATTAGTCGTAAGTATCTTATTCAAATGGATGGCATTAAAGATATGATCAGTTTTGGCGTTGCGCGATTAAAACTGGTCATGGATGGTTCTAGTAGTGATGAAGAAATAATTGTTAGTCGCGATAAGGTTAAGTTATTTAAAGCATGGCTCGAAAATTAGTTTGCTAATCGCATTGATAGCTTATAGGTACTCAAATGTGTTAATTATTGAAATCATTCCTAAAAAAGGTGCTAATGAATGAACATTTTTAAGGCTTGAGTGTCTTTTTTGTGAGAATCATTGCATGGTTCCCAAAAAACTGATTTTCTTTGTAACCGATTTAACACGATTAAATTTAATAAAATGGAAATAGGAAGAAATAAACTAGTCACACTTTCCTACGAATTACGTCTGAATGGAACTGATGGCGAGGTAGTTGAAAAAACCGAAGCTAATGCTCCTTTAGAGTTTGTTTTTGGTGCTGGTAAAATGTTGGAAATGTTCGAAAACAAGTTAGAAGGTTTTGCAAAAGGCGCTAGCTTCGATTTTGAATTAAAAGCAGCTGAAGCATATGGTGAAGTTAATCCAAATGCAGTTGTTGAGATTCCAAAAAATATTTTTGAAGTAGAAGGAAAAATTGATGACGAACTATTGACTGTTGGAAATCAGGTTCCTATGCAAGATGCCCATGGCAACCGTTTGAACGGTATTGTTTTGGAAGTAGCTGATGAAAACATCAAAATGGATTTTAATCACCCATTAGCAGGAGATAACCTTTTCTTTAAAGGTGAAGTGGTAGAAGTACGCGAAGCATCGGAAGATGAGTTAGCTGAGGCTTGTGGCACTGGTGGTTGTGGAACTAGTAGCGGTGGCTGCGGTGGTGGTTGTTCTTGTGGATAATCTTCATTAACGATATTTGAAGGGAGGTATTTATACCTCCCTTTTTTTATTTTTTCACCGCAATTGATCTTGTCGTAAACTTATAATGCATTATTTTTACGGCCTTAAATATTACAAATTGATATTAATAAAAGTGCTATGTCAGGAAATTCGTTCGGAACTCTCTATAAATTAACTTCATTTGGTGAATCTCATGGAAAAGCTGTGGGTGGTGTTATCGAAGGTGTTCTGCCGGGTACAATCATCGATGAAACATTTATCCAAGCTGAATTAGATCGACGTAGACCTGGTCAATCAGCCATTACAACTCCTCGTGATGAAGCGGATAAGGTAGAATTTTTGTCGGGTATTTTTGAAGGAAAGGCAACGGGTACACCTATTGGTTTCTTAATATGGAATAAAGATCAACGCTCAAAGGACTACGGAAATATCAAAGACGTGTATCGTCCTTCCCATGCAGATTATACATATCAAAGCAAATATGGCATAAGAGATTATCGTGGAGGAGGTCGCTCATCGGCTCGTGAAACCATAGCGCGTGTTGTTGCTGGGGCAATTGCTAAATTAATTTTGCAGCAAATGGGAATAAGCATCCACGCTTTTACAACAACAGTTGGTGATTTAAAACTTGACAAAGATTACAATGAGCTGGATTTGGCTAAAGCTGAAGAAAACATTGTTCGTTGTCCAGATGCTGAAACGGCAGAAAAAATGATTACTTATATCGATCAGGTACGTAAAGATAAAGACTCGATTGGAGGAGTAATTACATGCGTTATAAAACAAGTACCTGTTGGATTAGGCGAACCAGTCTTCGGTAAATTACATGCTACACTTGGAAGCGCCATGTTAAGCATCAATGCGGTTAAAGGTTTCGAATATGGTTTGGGTTTTGGAGCAACTCATTTGAAAGGAACTGAGCATAATGATGAGTTTTACATGGAAGGCGATAAGGTGCGTACGCGTACTAACCGTTCCGGTGGAATCCAGGGGGGTATTTCTAATGGCGAAGACATCTATTTCAATGTAGCCTTTAAACCGATTGCAACCGTACTAAAAGAGCAGAAAACAGTCAACAGTATGGGAGAGGAGATAAGTTCTACAACCAAGGGGCGTCACGATCCATGTGTATTGCCACGTGCGGTACCTATCGTAGAATCAATGGCGGCTATGGTTTTGGCCGATGCTGTGCTTCTGAATAAGATGTATCTGTAAAAAGAATGATTAAGGATCAATGATTAATTGAATTTTGATCGAAAAATACTTAATAGAAACCTGAGGCTTTGTCTTGGGTTTTCTTTTTAATGGGGCCTATGGATTCGTACTTTGTTGCAAGGTGCCTATAAAGAAAGGCTCCTTAAAGCTTTCTTTATAATGTGTTTTATTGGTAAGCTTGATTATTAGACACTAAAATCAAATGTAATTTGTTATTTTAGTGCTGATTCTAAAATTTACCTCACTCTATGAAGAAGCTGGCATTGCATTGGAAAATTATCATTGGTCTTTTATTGGGTATTGTATGGGCTGTTTTATCTGGTTTTTTCGGATGGAGTGAGTTTACAACCTTATGGATTGCTCCATGGGGACGAATCTTCATTAGCTTGCTTAAACTCATTGCAATTCCATTGGTGCTGTTCTCAATTATTGGCGGTATTGTTGGTTTAGGAGATCCTAAACATTTGGGAAGATTAGGTTTACGTACTCTGATGTTGTATCTGCTTACTACTATTGTGGCCGTATCCATTGGGTTATTGATCGTGAATGTAGCCAAGCCTGGTGAATGGATGGATAAAGAAGTGCGAACTGAAAACCGAATTGCCTATGAACTTTGGGCACAGGAGGAAGGATTTGCTGTTCACGATAATACAAATTTATTGGCTCAAACTAGTTTACAAGATAAAATAGAGGAAGTTGCTAAGCGCAGAGGTTTTAATACCGATGAAGCTGTTGAAAAACGATTAAAGCAAGTTGAACAGCAAAAGAATAATGGTCCTTTAACTTTTATTGAGGACATGGTGCCAAACAATGTGTTTGCGGCCATGTCGAACAATGGAAGCATGTTAAAAATAATTTTTTTCGCCATCTTTTTTGGTATAGCCTTACTATTTGTTCCTGATCAACACTCTAAACCGATTATAGCTGTTGTTAATGGTTTATCCGAAGTGTTTCTTAAGATGGTAGATATAATAATGCGCGGAGCACCATTTTTTGTATTTGCTTTATTGGCTGGCTTGGTTTCAGAGATGGCTGGAGATAATCCAGCTAAGGTATTTGAGTTGTTCAAGGGTTTGAGTTGGTATTCATTAACCGTATTAGCAGGCTTGTTGTTGATGGCATTTGTGATTTATCCAATCATCATGAAATTCTTTGTCAAACGATTAAGTTTTAAGAGTTTCTTAAAGGGCATAAGCCCGGCACAAGTTTTGGCTTTCTCAACCAGCTCCAGTGCAGCAACCTTACCTGTTACTATTGAGTGTGTCGAAGATAACCTGAAAGTAGATCCAAAAGTGTCAAGTTTTGTGTTGCCAATAGGAGCTACGGTTAATATGGATGGAACCAGTTTGTATCAAGCCGTGGCGGTAATGTTTTTAGCACAAATGCACATGATTGATTTGAATTTCGGACAACAACTAACAATAGTGCTAACAGCAACTCTTGCTAGTATTGGCTCTGCGGCTATCCCAAGTGCTGGTTTGGTAATGTTAATGATTGTACTTAGTTCTGTTGGTTTAAATCCCGCCTGGATCGGCATAATATTGCCTGTTGATCGTATTTTAGACATGGTACGTACTGTCGTGAATGTAACTGGTGATGCAACGGTAAGTACTGTTATAGGTGAAGTGGAGAAAAAGCTCAATATGGAAGGGGATGAGTAGTAATTACTCAAACAGCTATTAATTATGAGTTCAACAACTAATTATCATGCAGATTAATCTCGACATAGGTTATACAGAAATATTTGCCCTAATAATAATAGCACTGATATTAGTTTACATTCTTTTTGCTCAATCTAAAAAGAAGAAACGATTAATGAAATCTGGTATTAGGGTAGAAGGCTTTGTAATAGATATCAAAACTAGTTATGGCGGCTCAACTATGTCTCCACGAAGAACACCTATCGTTCGGTTTTTAACAGTGGAAGATAGATGGATTGAATCAGAAGTTGATTTTATTAGTCGTCGGTTAAAACTAAACCAGGAAGTTACAGTCTACTACAATGGAAATGATCCTTATGATTTCATAGTTGTATAGGTGTGGTGGCAAGTGCGAAATAAAAGCTAAGAATATTACTCAAGACAAGTGAGAAAATAAAAAAATTACTGCGTTACTTCTTTTGTTTTTTCAGTAGATGGCTCTTCTTTTAGCGGAGTTATTTGCTTTGTTTCGGTAGTTTTATTTTGCTTTTTAAGTTCACTTGGCACTTCATTTTGGTAGACTAAGCCAGTTGAGTCCGTTTTAATATTAATACCATCAACATTGGTGTAAATGAGTTGGCTTGCGCCCGATAATTCAACCTTTCGTCCATCTGACAAAACCAATGTGGCTTTTCGTTTTCCTGGTTTAATTTTAGTACCATCGGCCATCAAATTATCTGTATTGGGAGTAAACGATAAATTGACTAATACACCAACAAAGAGCAATGGAAGCGTCAGACCAGCAATATATTTATTTGATTTTTTCATTTTTGTTAATCCCTCAGATTTTGATTTAGCGATTTAATTTTCACAAATAGCATAGCTATGTGATATTCTTCACAAATATAGACACATTAAACATCAATAGGGGTGACATATGTTATGTTAGCAATTGTTAAACTATTTATTAAATTGTTACTAATAAAAATTGTTGGAAGTATATTGCTATAAAAGTGATACTTAAAGGGAGTAGGATACAGTCGAACGCTTGCGCAATATGACAAATAAAAGAGAAGTTTTTTGGATAAATTAATTCATTGCTGGATGAGCCAACTGTTTGTATTTTTTAGTCATGTGAACCAACTCCAGATCATGTGTAAAATAGAAGGTTGTTCCTTCACCCTGAAGCGTTTTTAACCACATTTTACCACCTAATAATTCAATTAAACCTTTTGATATGGTTAGGCCTAAACCCACGCCAGAATAGTCGCGCTTAAGGCGTTCATCACCCTGCCGGAAGCGATCAAAGATGTGTGGTAAGGTTTCTGTGGATATGCCAATGCCAGTATCTTGCACAAAATAAGTTACTTTCGAACCATTCTCATTTAAAGAATAACCAATTGTAATTGTGCCTGAATTCGTAAATTTAATTGCATTACTAATGAGGTTTGAAAAAACCTGAAATAAAATATTCTCGTCTGATAATATGGTTAAATCCTTTTCTTTGCACTTTTCATCAACTAGCAAGTTAATGCCTTTATGATGAGCTTGTTTCTCGTAACTTAATTTAAGGTTATCGAGTAAAGCTATTATTCTAATTGGACTTCGATTAACTGTCATTAAATTGGTTTCCAATTTCGAGAGGTCAAGTACATTACCCAATATGCGTAAGAGTAAATTACCATTCTTTTGTATGATATCAAGGTATTGATTCTTCTCGTCACGATTAATATCTTCATCGCGTAACATTTCAGAAAACCCCAATAATACGTTCATTGGTGTGCGAATCTCATGACTCATATTGGCTAAGAAGGCCGATTTTATTTGCTCAGATTTCTCTGCTTTTAGTCTTTCTCTTTGGAAATTTCTGTTGGCGTAATAAATTAGAGGTATCTCCACACCCATAAACAACATGGTTATTAGGTAGATGTCCATGATGCGATCCAGTTCGCTAGGATACCCTATCACTAAGTGAGGAAATAGGTATTCAATAACAAACAGGCCGCTTAGGTTAACCACAAAAGTAATGCATGAAACCAGAAAGATACGCGATGGAATGATGAATAGACCCAATGCGAATAAAGCTTGAAACACCAATAATGTTGGGCCTTTTGAACCTCCATTTAGCATCCAAACACAATTAAGCGTTATCACCATAAATACAATAAAAATCCTTCTGGCTTGATGTGCAAGGTTTTTATATCTGGCCAACCAATACAAATAGGAGAATATGAATGATGCTAATAATGTAAATATGGTGAGTTTATTATCGAGGCCTATCGAATAATTAAACACAGTTGAAAGAACGCAAGTAAAGATACCAATTAGGATGACCTTGATTAGGAATCGATTTTTAAACCCAAGATGAATCGGGATTAAATATTGATAAATAGCTTCTAACTTATGCTTAAACATGTGTGCCATTAATGTTTGGGTTAAGAGCTTCTAATGAGCACTTATTCAAACTAAAGGTAGAAAAAAACACTATGCAGTATGTAAGAGATTGACGAAGCTCTTAGTTTTCTATATGAATTACCTATTATGTGAAGTTAAAAACTATTCAGACCAAACAAGCGGTAAGCTTAAAAAGAACTCAGTTCCCATATTCTCTTCTGACTCAAACCAAATATCACCTTTTAAGATATTTGTTAAACCCTGGCAGATTGCAAGGCCTAAACCAGCTCCTTGCATCGGTAAGTGCTGTTCTTCCGCTTCGCCTTTTCGAAATTGTTTAAAAATAAATGGTTTTAACTTATTGCTGATGCCCATACCACTATCTTTAATTCTAAAAATAAGATGCCTCTCTGATAGAGTGTAAGCCAATGTAACATGTCCTTTGCTTGTGAATTTAAGGGCATTAAATGTCAGGTTAGTAAGGATTTGAAATAATAGTGTATGATCACTCTCTATTGTGACACTTTCATTTTTGTCGAAATTCATTGAAAACTGAACATCTGGTTTTAATTGTGCCGCAGGAAGCAAAGAATCATGCACTTGTTCCATGCAAGCTATGGCATTTATCGTAGATATTGAAGTAGTTACCTGTTTGCTTTCCAGCTTGGAATGATTAATAATATTGTTTAATAAGTTAAATAAAATCTTACCATTTTGCCCAATAACCTCTAAATATTTTTTTTGCTCGTCTTTAGGAACATCAGGCAAACCTAGTAATTCAGTAAAACCCAGTATGGCATTCATCGGTGTTCGTATCTCGTGGCTAAGGTTTGCAATCATTGAAGTTTTACGTTCTTCCGATTGTAGCGCTTGGTTACGTTCCTTGAGCATTGATTCTTTTGCGAACTGCAAGAGAGGAATTTCAAATATTAAAAATATAACCATTACAGATAAAAGATCAAAAGACCGTTGCGAATCACTCTCGTATTTGGTTATTATTTCGGGATAAAAACTTTCAAGAATAAATAAAGCTACCACGTTAATGGATAATATTATTAAACTAATTGTTTGAGCTCTGCGTGGGCTAAAAAAGACAATTAGTGGAATCATTGCCATTAAAAATACGATTGAAGGACCTGCACTACCTTGTGTTTCAATCCAGGTAACGTTTATGGCAAAGAAAATAATGGCAAGCAGTAGAATACGTGCTGGTTTTATTTTCTTTTTGTAATAAGCCAGCCAATAAATAAAAAGAACTAGAATGCCGATAAAGATATTGAAGACTTGAATGAAAAGAGGGATGTCTAAGATAATATTTATAAAAATATTTGATCCTATTACTGTAAGTGCTAGATAGATGGTGTAGAAGAAGATGATATCATCCAAAGAATATTCTTTAGATTTAAATAATTTATTATTTGCAATTAAATTGCGCATTTTGCCAACCTTCATTCTTTCTACCTCTAAAAATTTCCCCAGTATTTGTTACGCATCAACTATCAAACAGTTGCGTTTGAAACTTATTCAACCTAATAGGATCGCCTTTTTTGCAAACGATTATAATGCTAAGTTGTTATAAGTGAGTGATAATAGTTGTGAGTTTGCATGAAAGTTAAAGTTTGTATCTTTTCCACCATAGCCAGGCTCCAGATATTAATAGAATGAGCGTAGCCAGCCCAACCAAGGGAACAATAAGAATATAAAAGGAGCCAAGAAAATCTTGAAAGATTCGCCCTGTATGAATCTCTAGAGATAGGTTCCATAAGGATATTGGAGCATTCTTTTTGATAAGATCAGGCATCACTGGGAAACCAAGATTCCCTTTCAATTGAGTTGCTCCGCCACCGTAATCTATGTAATATTGGTTGTTAGCTCTTTCGTAATAAGCGGTAACCATATTGTCACCTATGGGGCGACTCATTTTATTTGAACTCCGATGCTCCTTACCACTGAAGTAGTTGTAAACTTTTGATTCAAAGGGTTGCCATTCATACATTCCATTGAAAGACCCAATCAAATATTTTTCGTCATCTAATGCTTCAAATACATTAATTCCCATCACTGAAACAGGTGCTTGAACCGGTATGGTAATCATTTTAGTTTTGTTCTTAGTTAAAGCATAAAAGCCTTTATTAGTCGATACTAAATAAACACTGTATTTTTCATTGTATCGAATGGCCCGAAGCTGATCGTACCAGGCATTGGAAGTGCTTAACATGGTATTTGGAATGCTTTTTATTTGAGTAGAAGCAATGGCAATTAGCAGTGGAGGCCTTAAGAACATGCCAGTAATGGTTGTAAAAATAAGCAGTACTACTGTTAATATGCCTAATTTGTTATGCCATTTCACACTAAAACGAAATAACTTTTGTTTGTTCTGTATTGGATTTAGTTTCTTTTTTGCTCGCTTAATTAGTTTAGGCCATATGTACCAAACTAATCCCGTAATACTAAAGAATATAAATAATAAGGCGATAGCATCTACAAGTAATTGGCCAGTTGTCCCAATTATTTCACCACTGTGTAACACCCAGAGTGTTTTAAATAAGCTGGTTTGTTGTTTGTGATTTTCAGGAGCTGGAAGATAACTAAATGCTATATCTGAATTAGGATTCTTAAGTGGAAGCATTCCCAGCTCACTTCTTGTTAATACAAGTAAAGTATCACCCTTTGAAATAATATCGCATATGCGTTTATGTTCTGGTTCAATCTCAATATAAACCCATTTATTATTGATGTACTCATATAAGCCAAATAGTGTACCTGCAAATAAGCGATTGTTATCTGTTTTAAACAACTTACTTATTTTTCGATTATCAATGCCAACAGGAAAGCCATCATTGAAATCACTCCACAAATTTGTGTCGTGATTGTATTTCCAACATCCAACATTGCCATAAAATAGTGTGGTTGTCGAATCCAATTCTACACTTCCACGTAAAGCAGCACTATTCCAATTATTGTAGCTATAACTTGATGGCAAATAGTTTCGACTAATATTAACTTTACTAATCAGGCTACGATGGTTTAATGCTATACCGGATAGTGCAAACAGAAGTAGCATAACACTAAGGATGATACCAGCCCATTTATGATATTTTTTCCAGAATTTCATAGTCATGCAAAAATAGGATTAAAGAATAACTATCAAAGCTAGAACTGTAAAATCACCATTTATGGGGATTAAGAATGTAAGAAGGAGGTTTAAGTGTGGTTTTTTAATAAATGGTACTTAATATTTTAACCACTTCTTGGGATTGCAGTTAAATTTCGGTCGCCTTACTTTTGCCTAGGTAAATGGAACGCCATTATATACTACATGAACTAACAATTGGTTATTGTTACAAAGGCCTTTTAATCTATTCAGCCAATGGATTAAAAGGTTTTTTTTTATGCTGAAGTATTTATAAAAAAAGCCCCGCAATTGCGAGGCTTTTAAAGCATATTTTATTGAATTCCTATTTCGTAGGAAGTTCTTTCATTTTTAATTTTTCACCAGCATCTTTTACAACCGATCTGTAATAATCTTCAGAATATCCTGGGAACTTAGGTGGTTTTGAAATACCATGTTCGTTAAGTAAAAACTCGCCATCCACTTCTTCATGTAAGTTACCATCGTTGTATTTCACCAACAAGAATTCACCTAATCTTTTCCATCTTTCAGTAACTAGTTCTGCTTGATTCATGGAGAAATCAGTCAAAAATTGACGGGCTAAATCCGGATTCTGATCATACAATGCTTTGGCTGACTGATCAATAGCCGTAGTAAATGATGTTAAGTTATCTTCCAACTCTGTTTGAACCTTTTTAATATCTTCAATCATATAACTATAGCGACCATATGCTCTGTTACTTACTGTTGTAAATGCCCAAAAAGCAGAACTGTCAGAATAGTTTATCATATCGCCGTTACCTACTGCTAAACAGTGAGGAGCAGATGTCATACCAGCATACATTGGCATGTAAACACTTGAAGCAGCATCATCAACACCAAACCATAAAATACCACCAATGTGAGCAGGTAACCAATTACGCATTTGAGCTACAAATGAAAAAGCTGTTTGTTGAGTTGCAATGGCACGTTCGTTGAAATACGTTTCATCGTCAACTTTCCAAGTTAAAGGACGGAAACGGTAAGGTTTTGCATATGGGCCAGCACCAACATCTTTAGTCATATCAAGCGGCGTACCTTCGTAATGGTCACGCATAATGTTCATCACATCGCGGTGTGAAATTTTTCTGTTTGGCTTGATGAATAAAGGCATACGTTCAGTCGTATTTCCTTGCGCATAATCTACATAGTCACCCATTTCAGCAGGGTTCATAATGTTGAAGGCGCTCCATACACGTGCATCACAGAAACGAACAGCTCCAAAGTCAAGTGGGGCATAGGCATCAGCAAAGCTGAAATTTTTATTCTTTCCATCGAAATAACCTTTCTCACGAGCAAATGAAATAACATCTTCTGAATAAAGACAGTTTTCCTTATCGTTTAATGGGAATTGCGTAATACGCGCTTGATTGGCATGTGCCGAAACATATCCATCTGGTATTTGAATAGCTACCCACACAGCACCTTTGTTATTTTCGCCTTTACCAATCATTTCCATTACCCAAACTTCGTCGGCATCGGCGATAGAAAACGATTCGCCAGAACTGTAATAACCATATTTTTCAACTAAATCAGTCATTACTTTAATGGCCTCACGAGCTGTTTTAGCACGCTGTAAGGTAATGTATATTAGGCTTCCGTAATCAATTAAACCTTCAGGATCTCTAAGTTCAGATCTTCCACCGAAAGTTGTTTCTGCAATTGTCAACTGATGTTCGTTCATATTACCTATTACAGTATAGGTTGAAGCTACCTGATCAATTTCGCCTAAATATTTTCCAGTATCCCATTCGTTTACTTTCAACATGGTTCCTGGTTCGTAGCTTGCTGCAGGCCAAAAGTATAGTTCGCCATATAAGTTGTGTGAATCGGCAGCATACGACACAAGTGTAGAGCCATCAACCGATGCATTTTTTGTAACTAGTACATTGGTACATGCATTTGTTGGAACCATGTTCATAAAGGCAATTGCTGCAACTGCTACAAATGCCGTTAGTCGTTTCATCATATCAAATTATTTTATGTGAATTGTTTCTTATGCAGACAAATATATAAAATTCATGATATTTGAATGTGAGTTTTGTTAGGTTTTAGCGTCAATGTAGTATTTGCTTTTGTGAGAAGTTGAATTGTTTTAATCTTTCGTATTTGATTCTTTTGTAAAAGGCACTCGCTATCAATTATTTGTTGTTTAAAGGTATTTTTCCTACTTTCAAATCAAATTGAGAATACATCGTCAAATATTAAGTATTTATTACTTGAGCTTGTCGCATCATAAAGATATTGGGGTTATCTTTAAGATATAGTTTGTTTCTCAACGAATTGGGGATAATATAAGTATTTTGGTGTTGTACGTGATGCAATGCCGTATGATTTAAGGTGTATGGGTATTTCGGAAGAAATAATGAGAGCATTGGATTATTCATCTGATATTGTTGTTTATACAACAGTTAGAGGAACGATAAAATATGTGAATCAGAGATTCGTAGAGAAATACGGTTATACGCAGAGAGAGATTAAAGGTAAGAATCCTTCCGTTTTAAATACTGGTTATCACGATGTTGAATTTTATGAGAACCTTTGGAATACCATTTCTCATGGAGAAACATGGAATGGTGTTTTTCGAAATAAAACGAAGGATGGCCGTTTAATATGGGAGAAAGCTTGTATTAATCCAGTAAAGTATAATGGGGGCGAGATAGTCGGTTATTTAGCGGTTAAATCAGATATAACTAAAGAAATAGAAATGGATGCTCAGCACATGGAAGAGCATTTATTTATGGAGGAGCTTTTTGCCAATGCACCTGTTGGAATTGCTATATGTGAGCCGATTTTGGATGATAATAAAGAGTTGAAGGATTTACTGGTTATTAAGGCAAATCCAACGGCAGGAAGTATCGTTGGTCGCCTGGGCTTAGTTGGGTTAACGCTTAATGTTATTTTACCTGGTGCTAATACCAATAAGCAACGTTTAAAAATGATGTTGCAACGAAAGTTTTCCTTTGAGGCACATCTCGAGGAGTTAGGAAAGCATTTAAGGTTTCGGTCTTTTCCTTTTGGACAAGATCATCTTTGTGTTTTCTTTTATGATGTATCGCATTATAAATCTACCATATCGGCATTAGCAACAAGTGAGGAGCGTTATTTCAAGTTGGTTGAGGATGCACCTGCTTTAATTAGTCGTTTCGATGCCGATGGCCTTTTAAGTTATGTCAATAATCAGTATTGCAAGGTTTATGGTGCTGATCAGGATGAACTGTTAGGGCAAAATTTCTTATCGCGTATTCCAGATAACGAACGAGATAAGGTATGGAATGCTATTCAGAAACTAACACCTGAGCAAGCTTTTAGTGAGTTGGAATATCGAATTGAAACTGATTCAGGAGAGACAAGGTGGTTACATAGATTGGATAGGGCTCTGCTTGATGCGGATGGAAAGATATTTGAATACCAATCAGTTGGTATGGACTTTACCAGTATTAAACGTACCGAAGAAGCTCTGATTCGTAATCGAAATCATCTGGATGCTATTGTTAATAATTCAATAGTTGGTATTGCAGTGGTAGATCCTGATGGGCAATTTAGTATGGTTAACTCTCGAATGGTTGAGATGTTTGGTTACCTATCAAAAGACGATTTGTGTACCAAAACTTATTTAGACGTCACGCATCCAACTTTCGTTGAAGCCTCACGCGAAAAGGTAAATCAATTGTTCAAGGGAGAGATTGACCAATACAATATGGAAGAACAATACCTAAGAAAAAATGGTGAGGTTTTTTGGGGCGATATAAGAGTTTCGACATTAAGAGGAACTGATGGTAAAGTAAATCAGGTGGTAGGAATGCTGACTGACATTAGTAAACGTAAACTTTATGAGCAGGAACTAACCAAGAGTGAGGCCAAATTAAAAGAGTTGAATTCAACCAAGGATAAGTTGTTTTCGATAATTGCTCATGATGTTAAAAACCCGTTTAATGCCATTCTGGGCTTCTCAACCTTGTTAAGAAATAATTTAGAACATTACACCGAGGAGCAGATTAAAGATTTTGTTGGTCGTATATTATCGGCCAGCGAGAATGTATATAAGCTTTTGGATGATTTATTGATTTGGGCCAAATCTCAATTAGGCCAAATGCAGGTTAATTCTCAATATTTTAGACTGATTAGCTTATTTGCTGAGTCGTTTGAGAGTTTCGGACCACTGGCAGAGAATAAAAATATTGAACTAATTGATGATGTGGATAGTAAGTTAGTGGTATATGCCGATGTTGATATGTTGCGCTTTGTGGTACGCAACTTAATCCATAATGCCATTAAATTTACCAAGGACGGAGGTAAAGTTGAATGTAAATCAAACGTTCTTAATGAGGAGGTTGTTCTTTCCGTAAAGGATACGGGTATTGGAATTCGACCTGAACGTTTAAAAGTAATATTCGATGTTGGTGAGTTTATGGCTACTTCGGGTACCTCAGATGAGAAAGGAACCGGACTCGGTTTACATTTAGCCAAGGAAATGATTGAAACCAATGGTGGAAGAATAGAAGTAAAGAGCGAAGTTGGAATAGGAACGGAGTTTCTAATTTATTTACCGCTTAATAAGGAATAAAAAACCCAGCTACTAACTGGGTTATTATGCAATTATCTTTTAGAATTTCTCATCGTATTTTGTCCAGAGGTCATCACCAAGCTGCCAAGCAGTATCCACTACTTTTTTACCCCACATATCAGTATATCGAGTAAGATAGGCGGTGGTTTGTTTACGATTCATGTTCATTGCAGCTTTTTCGGTTTCGGTTTGTTTAGCAAATATCTCTTTCTGAAGCGGAAGAAGTACAGCATCAACATCTTTGCGAGCATCGTTCCAACGTATGCCTGCCAAGGTACTCATTCGGTTAAATGCCCACCATGCTGAGTTGCGGTTAAAACCATTTCTTCCAGGTGTCTTGTATGATTCGGGTAGGTCGCTAACACTGCAGTAGATAGGAATGTAAACCGATGTCGCTATATTATCTTGCGCCATCCAAACTAATCCTCCAATCTCGTCGGGTAACCAATCTCTACTTTGAGTGATAGTGCCATACATGGTGTACCAGCGTGCAATGGTGCGTTCTCCAAGTTTACCCCATCCACCGTGTATGTTGTGAATGTCGTAGCGGTCGTATGGCATAAATGGGTTGGCATAAGGATGTGGTATACTGTCGCCTTCTTCATTTACTGTTTTGATATGACCAACCATGTCAAATGGTGTATGTTCATAATAATCCTTGAATAAGTCAACCATCTTTTCCAGTGTTACCTTCTCTTCAGGTTTAACCGAGAAAGGAAAGTCACGTCCGTTAGGATCAAGATTTAACGAAGGAGCTACCAAACTAAGAACCCGCCATTCGCGACGAGTAGCCGCCATTGATGAACGACCTTCTGGTGCATAAGCATCTGCAAATCGAAAAGCAGTACTGTCGGCATTCCACCATGCACTATCTTTAGCCATGGTAAACAGGTTCTCCGAGTACATAAAGTCTTTGGTGTTTGCTGTATCAACTTCCTGGATGCGTGCAGCGTTAGCATTTACACTCACATGGTCGTCAGGTACACGCTGTGCTACCCATATGGCCCCAACCTTATCAGTCCCTGGTCCAACAATTTCCAGATGCCAAACTTCTTTCTTGTCAGCAATGGTCAAACATTCACCATAATCACTATAACCATATTTTTTGGTTAGATCATCGCATAAAAGCAAGGCTTCGCGAGCAGTAGTGCAACGCTCAAGCATCAATACTATTAAGCGCTGACAATCAATTATCCCTTTTGATGATACCAAAGATTCGCGACCACCAAATGTTGATTCTCCAATGGCTAATTGCTTCGTATTCATACAAGGATAAGCCGAATTAATATAACCATGTGTATTCTTTACTTGAGGAATACTACCTACAGGCGTGTGCTTGTAGGCTGGCATTTTACGCGTATCATCCTTCTCTCTTTTATACATGGTTATTTCATCGCGACGGCCATGTTTTTGCTCCGGCACAATATCCATCCACGATCGTGTACGGTGGCTGTCATCGGTATGCGAAGTCATTACCGATCCATCGAACGATGCTTTTTTACCAACTGTTATAGTGGTGCAGCCTTCTGGAACACCGGCCTCCCAATCTGCTTTTATTTGTGCATTGATAGTTTGTACACCAATGATCAATAAAAGGCTTAATCCTAGTTTAGAATGCATGTGTATATACTTTTAATATTATCAACTTAGAAAAACAAAAATATTAAAAATGAAATGGCTACAATATAATTTTAAGTTCTTTTAAATTTAGATTTTTAGATGGGACACAGTATTTTGCTAACTTTGGGTTTCTTACAATAAGTTGAAAAACAGTTTAAATAGTTATATATGAAACGTATACTGAAGATATTTTTGGGAGTTGTATTGGGTATCTTTTTGCTTTTATTGATTCTGCCGTTTGCATTTAAAGGGCAAATTGAAACCAAGGTAAAGGAAGAAATCAATAATCAGGTTAATGCCAATGTTAATTATGAATCGTTTACGCTTTCCTTTCTCAAGGGCTTTCCTGATATTTATATTGGACTAAATGGCTTGAGTGTAGTTGGTCATGCTCCTTTTGAGAATGATACACTATTATCTTTGGGTAAATTTTCAACCGAAGTTGATTTGTTTAGCGCCATTTCAGGTGAAGTTGTTGTGAAATCTGTTTTACTGGATCAGATGCACGTAAATGCCATCGTATTGGCCGATTCAACTGCTAATTGGGATATAGCTAAGGCTAGCGAAGAAGAAGTAGTGGTCGAAGAAGATAGCGATGGCGAATCATCTTCGTTTAAAGTGGTACTTAAATCCTTTGTTATTCGCGATGCAAATATTGCTTATACGGACAATACCATGGCCTTGAAAAGTGAGATTAAGGGTTTTCAATTGGACTTATCGGGGGATATGTCGGAGAGTATAACCAATATTCAAGTTGATTCTGATGTTGAAGGCCTTTATGTTGATTTTGAAGGTATGAAATACCTTAAGGGAGCTTCTCTTGGTTTAAATGCTGGGGTGAAAGCGGATTTGGAGAACATGATTTTTACATTTCTTGAGAATGAGTTAAGCGTAAACCGTTTGGCGCTTCAAATGGATGGAACATTAGAAATGAAGGAAGAAAGTTATGTGATGGATTTATCACTTGGCACGAAAAATACTGATTTTAAATCTATTCTGGCGCTTATTCCTGAGGCATACATGACCGATTATGAAGCCCTGAAAACAAGTGGTAATCTTGATTTGCTGGCTACCGTAAAGGGTGAATATGTAGATGAGGAACATTTGCCAGCCTTCGACATACGTTTAAATGTAGCAGATGGCATGATTCAATATCCTGACTTGCCAAAATCCATCGATGACATCAATGTGAAACTAAATGTAAATAATCCAGGAGGTTCTCCCGATGCCACAGTGACGAATCTGGAGCAGTTTCATTTTGAATTGGCAGGTAATCCCTTCGATGCACAACTTGGATTAACTACACCAATAAGCAATCTTACATACACTGGTTTGATAAAAGGTAAAATCGATTTTTCTTCATTAGCCGATGCCATTCCTATGGATAGTATCGATATTCAAGGATTGGTTGCTGCCGATATCACTTTGGATGGCGATTATGAGATGGTTGAAAGAGAGGCCTATGATGAAATTGAAGCCAATGGAAATGTGAATATGACCGATTTTTACTTCAACAGTAAAGACATGGCTCATGGTGTTTTAATTAGCGATGCACAACTGCTTTTAACGCCACGATTTGTTAGCCTTGAGTCGTTTGATTCTAAGATAGGACAGAGCGATTTTAAATTAAAAGGCAAGCTTGAGAACTATTTGGCTTATGCACTTAGCGATGGTGTTTTAAAAGGCAAGTTAAATCATAAATCCAATTACATTAATAGTAATGAGTTTATGGTCGAGTCTGAGGTGCAAGAGGTGAGTGTTGAGGATACAACATCCCTTGAAATAATTGCTATTCCTACGAATCTGGATTTTGTTTTAACATCAGATATTGATCGCTTATTATACGATAAATTAAACATTGAGCATACCAAAGGTAAGATTGTTATAAAAGAGGGCAGTGTGGTGTTGGATGGTTTAAATATGAACTTGCTTGGAGGTGATTTAAACATGACTGGGCAATACAATACATCTGACATTGAAAAACCATTTGTTGATTTTGATTTTGTGGGGCGTAACATTGATATTAATAAAGCTGCTAATTCCTTCAGTGTGATCGATTCAATGTTACCATTAGCGAAGAATGCGGTAGGTATTGTTTCTCCAAAATTCAAGTATTATAGTGAATTGAAAGAGGACTTTAAGCCTGTTATGTCAAGTATTGATGGAGGAGGAAATATCAAGTCAAAAGGGGTTGAGATTTCAGGCTCTAAAATTCAAAATGGTATTGCTGCAATGGTAAAAGATGAGCGATACAAAGTAATGAAGGCAGAGGATTTAAACATTAATTTCAAGATTGATAAGGGAAATGTGATTGTTGAACCTTTCAAGACCAAGGTATATGGTAAGGAGATAGAGGTACAGGGAACGCAAGGCGTAGATCAAAGCATCGATTATAAAATAACAATGCCTGTTGCACGACAAGAAGTAGCTGTTATGGCAGGCCTTATGGGAATGAATTTACCAACTTCGGGTGATGATTTAATGGTAGATGTAATAGTTAAAGGAACGGTGCAAGAACCGGCTTTAAGCTTAAATTTAGATAAAGCCAAAGCAGAAGTTGGTAATGAACTTGGAAAGGAAGCCGAAAAAGCGGTTAAAAAACTACTGGAAGATCCTGATACACAAAAGAAGGTGGATGAATTGACCAAGAAATTTAAGAATATATTCAAATAGAAGAAAAGTACTTCGAAGAGAAAAGGGATGCATTTATTGGCATCCCTTTTCTTTTATTACAAAGTAAAACATTATTTTTAACCTAGTTGAATATGATTATTTAAGCCGTAGAAACTAAATGTTCGCTCTTTTTTACAAAGAACAGCTTAATTATCAGTACTAAATCTCTCTAATCAATGAATGTAGTTATTATATCTCCTTGTTACGATTTGCAGCCAGATGTTGCAATACAGAGCAAACAGTTGGCTGAAGCATTAGAAACGAGTGGACTGCATAAGGTGCGTCTGGTGGAAGTGGTTTCTGATTTGCAAAATGTCAATTCAAATGCTGATTTGTTCATTGAAAGAGAAGAGTTTTCAAGTTATGGCAAGGTGGCTGAGTACTTGAACCACAATGCTGATATTTGTTTCTTACAACACGGAAATAATGTTTACGGTGGTCACCGTGGAAGGTTTATTCTTGATTTAGTTTATAAGTTGAATAAACCATTGATAACTATCTGTCATTCTGTGGTTAATAATCCAACTACTAATGAGAAGAATGTGCTTGGAGCACTTGCTGCCAAATCCGAAAAGCTGGTGGCCTTAAGTCAATTAGGCTTTGACTTTCTTGAGCATTTTTACAAGATTAATAGTGAAAAGATAGTAAGAATTGAGCGTGGAATACCTGTAATCGCTAAGGATGATTCTGAATCGTTCTTGAAGAAATTGCAGCTCGATGGAAAAAAAGTTATTTTATCAAGTGGTAGTCTGCAACCTCGCAAGGGCTACGAAACGGTGATAAATTGTTTACCATCATTATTGAATCACCACCGCGATATTGTTTATTTAATTGCGGGTAAAACCGAGAATACTGAATTAAATAAGCGGGGAGAGGAATATCGACAATCGTTGATGATGCTGGCGCAAAGGCGTGGTGTTGCTCGTAATGTAGTTTTTTACGACCATGATGTAAATGGTGAGGATATGATGCAGTTGATTTCTGAATGTCAGCTTTATGTCTCATCAACATTAGAAGAAAGAACATTGGATAGTTTATCTCTGACAATGGCTGTGGGAGCGGGAGCTATGGTTTTATCCACGCCTTCATGGTTTGCTAAGGAATTGTTGGATGATCAACGAGGAATACTTTTTCCATTTAAATCATCAACAGATTTAAGTCAGCATATACTAAATGTATTAAGAAGTGAGCGCGAGAGAAAGATGTATAAAGAAAATGCCGCTTTGTATGGGGCTCAGTACATTTGGCCGGTTTTGAGCTTGAAGTATTTAAAGTTAATAGATAAGTGTGGTGGTGAAGGTGTTGCGAATAAGGATTCTAAGTCGCAGATTAACCCTTTGTTCTTACCTGCAAAACGATTTGATCATTTAAATAAATTGACTAATAAGACGGGAGTTTTATCACGTTCGCTTAATGAAGTTATTGATTTTAAAAGTGGCTATCAACTTGTTGACAATGCTTTAGCTTTGCAATTATTAGCTTTGAGTCAGCGTTCAAATCAGGTGGATGAAAATCTCGATAAAATTCAAACCTATCTTTCAAGTATTGCTTATTGTGAAAATGAGAATGGCACTTGGAGTTCTGGTTTTGGTTTTGATAACGAAAGGAAGAAGCGGGCAAGTGAATTTGATATTGGTATAACTGCTTGGTCATTAGGAGTTTTATATCGATACACCGACAGTCATTATTTAAAGGACTCTGCCTTTGTTATGCTGCATAAGTTACTGAACCAGAATATTGAAATTTCAGATATTAAGGCAAAGGCAGCCTGTGTTATTGGTATAAGTTATGTGATTGATGATGATGGCGCTGAACCTGAGTTGTTTAATTTGGTTAAACGATTTGCTAATAACATCTTAAGGCTATTACCTGAAGATAATATTAAATGGCCATGGTACGAGGCTGAGATGAGTGATTCCTTTGCTCTAATACCTGCAGCTCTTGCTCATGCTTACAAGGTAATTGGTGATGAGCGCTATTTGTCAGCTGCACGTCGTTCGTGTCGTTTTATCGAAAGGCTCTTGTTTGCTGAGGGTATGTTTAATCCGGCTATAAAAGGTATGTGCAACGGAGATGTGAAACACCGTAAAGGGCTTGATCAGGATGCAATGGAAGCCTATTATTTGGTGGTGTGTTATGCCGAATTGTATAAGGTAAGCAAAGAACCTCTTTATTTAAAACAATTGGCGAAGACTCACCATTGGTACTTAGGTGAAAATAATATCTTCAAATCACTATACGATCATTCGAGTGGCGCTTGTTATAGCGCACTGGGTAGTCGCGGTATTGTAGCAGAGAAGGCAACGGCAAGTACTTGTGCTTACTGGTTATCGCATTATACCTATCTAGAAATCTATTTTGAGGAAATTAAGGAGTTGATGATTGGTTGTTCTATTGAGTAGTTAGTCTCTATTTGGTGTTGTTCTTGAGTAGTGCTATCAAAAAGTAAAACATAAATAGATAATGAATTAATGGGAAGAATGGATTTTATTTTGAGGATAAAGCTAATGTTTGGTTATATCTTTTATTCAATGGTGATTTTAGTTATACTATTTGGGGGCATGGCCTTATTTTCCGCCTTAGGCATTGGAGATTTTATTATTGAACATTTTCCAGAATCTATTTTAGACTTCTTTAATATCTTTTTATTATTCGCTGTGATTGCCTTATTTCTAAATCAAGATTCTATAAATGGAAGCGGACTTGTAAATAGATTCTTTAGTACACAAGTTGTCTCTAATAAAACGAACTTACCAGCTAGTCCTTTAAAATGTTTTTTTAGGAATGTGTTTATTTTTATCCAACCTATTGACTTCCTAATAACTTTGTTTTATCCACCAAGGAGCTTAGGTGACTATATAGTCGGAACTAAGTTAATTGTGAACCCAAGTTTAGTTGGAACAAGTGTCTATAATTTTAAATCATTTGGTTTATACATAGTAACTAGCTTAATGGCATCTGCTATTCCTTCCTTTATTATTATTTTTGCTATTCAAAATGTTGGAGATATTCCAACTAGAGAATATGAGGAAGGAACAAGTCTAAAATATCATGAAGAAGTAGTGAATAATTCGACTAAAATAACTCGAGCATATTCTCAAGACAGCATCCTTAGAATAGAATTTACTATGAAAAATGGTAAGTATGAAGGTGTATACAGGGAGTGGAATGAGAATGGTTTGCCACAAACTGAAATTGAATATGTAAATGGTGTGCGTAATGGAATAACAAATTCATACCATTCCAATGTGTCGACTTCCCTTTTTTAGGACATGTTAAAAGTAGACTTTTTTCTTTTTTCTCAAAACCAATTTTCAAAAGCTCTTTTAGTAAGGCTGAATGG